>JAQBPC010000021.1 GCA_028287725.1 Chloroflexota bacterium
ATTGATCGTCCTGATATCCATCGCATTGTGCCGATACTGCTCGTGCTCAGAGGCAAAGCGGTGCAAACGGTCAGCCAGGTCGGCCAAAAGCAGTGGCTCATTCTCCTGCACGATCAGCGCGCACGTGGTGTGCGACGTAGATGCCAGTAACTGGCCCTGTTGCACGCCAGACCGCCTTGTAACCCCCATGGCCAATTCGGCCAGGTCAAAGTATGCGGGCGCCGTTCCAGTGGTGTGCACGGCGAACGCTTCTCCGTGCGCGACTGGTATGCCAGTGCAATGTTGCGTGGCACATATGACTGCGTTAACCGGTGGCGCCGGCAAGTCCGGGTCGACGTCGTACGAGCTATTTGCCGAGAGCAGATCAATATCCATGTGAGCCTTCCCTCTTAACCAGGTGTCGCTACTGGGCGCCGCCGTGCATGGAATCCTTGCCTCGCATGCCGCGAGCTGCCCGGACGTTTGACGACGTTAGGCGGTCCCGCACGTGGAGCACCCGGTCGCTGGGCAGGCCCAACACATCTAGATGGGCAGGCATATTTAGTGATCACGGGTCACCACCAGGTCGGCCAAGGCACGCAGGCGCTCCCGTGCGTCCGAAGAAGGCAGGTAATCGAGTTGGCGCTTCGCCTGCTCAATGCAAAGGGCAGCCGACTGGAGGGCCCGTTCCAATGCGTGAGTAGTGACCAAGAGCTTGACGAGCTGTGCGTAGCTGGTATCGGGATCGGTACGAGCCAGCCAAAACAAAGCACTAATCTGCTGACGACCGGCGAGCCCAGCGGCATCGATGGCATAGATGATCGGAATAGTTACCCGGCCGTTCGCGAGATCACTGTGTTGCGGCTTGCCGAGTAAGCTGGGTACGCCATCATAGGCCAGGACGTCGTCGATGATCTGGAAAGCCATGCCAAGATGCTCGCCGTATGCTCGCAGCGCTCCGATGAACTCGTCTGGTCCCTCCGCAAGGCACGCGCCGATCTCTGAAGCGGCGCGGCAAACGCTGGCGGATTTCAGCCGGATCATCTGGAGGTATGCCTCCTCCGGCGTGTCAAGCTGGCCGGCCATCGATGCTTCAAGTGCTTGTCCTTCGCAGACTTCCACACAGGTGCGACTCAGCAGATTGATCGCGGTGAGCACTCGCTCGGCACTAATGCCGCGTTCGTGGCAATGCGTGTAGCTGAGGAAGGTCTGAAATATGAACAGGTCGCCGGTAAGTATTGCGGTAGGCAAGGAGTACTTGCGATGCAAGGTCTCCTGACCGCGCCGCTCGCCATCACCATCGATGATGTCATCATGAATGAGGCTCGCGATATGTCCGTATTCGGTACCTGCAGCCGCTGGAAGGGCACGCTCCGGATCGCCTCCTGCCGCCAGGCAAGCGTCGAGTAGTAGGCGCGGGCGCATTAGCTTGCCTGGAGCGGCCAGGACGTGGCTGGCTGCCTGGGCTAATACGCCGCTGGGCGCCGCCAGGCTGTTGGCGAGGTGGCGATCGAGGTAGTCCGTTAAGCGCACCTCATCGTCCAAATGCGTCGCGCGAGTGGCGCAGCCCGGCTGCTCAATAATCATCCGATCCTCCTACATGAGCCGCTTCTATGGAGATCGTGCGAAATGCAAAAATCCGCTTCTGGGTGCCTTTCATTTGAATAGGTCAGGACCCAACTCGTGCCGTCTATTGGGCCTAAACCTCGAAATCGACATCCGCATGGGGTACACAAAGTACCCAGGGTTGCATTCGGGTGGAATGCGTGGGTGGTACCTCGGTTACAAGGCCACCAAATGCTGGCTAGCTCGTTGGAAGCGTGGGACCTGTGACGCCCTAGCACGGTATGCATTGATACCGGCGCGCCACGGGCCTAGCGAGGTCTATCCAGCATGTGTCAGTTGCCGGCCCCTATTGCCGTCGGCTTGTCCACATATGCAAAGCCTCCGATGGTCATTGCTCACCTTAATTCAGTATCGCAGCGCGAATCACAACTTGTCTACCGTGAACTAGTGCCACCTAGTCTGTTGCGCGTACGGTGAATATTGCTGCACTGAGAGCCTTCCGCACCACCCATGCGCAAGTGAAACCCTTGATCATCGCATCGCACCGGGGATACGCGGCATTACAGTGAACGCGGGTTCTCGGGTTCCGCGAGCGTTCCAGGACATGACGGTACTGAAGTCAGTACGTGGTTGGCCGCATTGTGCTGGAATCCCGGCGTCAACCGTAGGGAGCCAGGGGTCAGGAACACACGCAACAGTTTCAATCTGCCGGGGGGGACCGAGGCAAAGTTAAATGTACTCCGCGTACACCTTGCCACGACACATCTCACCGGCCGGCTCAACTGCGGCGGCAAGTGCCAATGGATGGATGAGTGTTACTCTCGATCGTTATACGCCTTGCCATAGCATAGTTACTTTGAAGGCGCGTGCCCCGCCTAAACGGTCCGCCCGGCTCTTGCTATACTCACTGCTCTGAAGTTGGATACGAATGAAGAGAGTCGTGCGGGTGAGAAATCACCACCCGCACGACTCCACTAATCGAACCAGGAACATGCCGACAGTTGCGCTCAAGTGCTACTGGCCGGCGCGAACTCCCGGTTCACCAAATCGATATTCTAAGCGGTGGGTGGCCTTACGGCCAGGAACATTCGCTTCCATCCGCGGTGAGCCAAGCGGGAGCACCACTCGATGGAACGTATCTTCGAGCAGCATGGCAGCCGCCGTATACAACGCGGCCACGGCCGCCCCCATAAAGAAGTAACCAGCAACGGTGAACCAACTCGTGCTTGATATTAACAGGCCTATGGCCGCAATCGCCGAGCCAGCAGCTAGGAGCAACAGCGTGATCGCTAGGCCCAGGTTGCGCCCGAGGGCCGCAAGAGCCGTTACGCCGGTTATTGCGGCGATGGGGATAAACCACCAACCCAGTGCCGGCCCAATCAGACCGGCTACCAGCGACCGGTTAGCGACGAGCAGGTAAAGGATGCCATATGCAAGCCAGAAGGAACCCCACGTACCGTGCACGGCGGTCGCTAAGCCATCTCTCGCCCTGTATGCCCACATACCGGCGAGAAGCTGAGCCAATCCGCCGAATATAGCGACGAACGGGGCGATGTACAGCGGAGTCGTTGCATTACCGTACCAACCCGCGACAAAGGCGCCGAAAACAAGGGAGGCTGCGCCGAGGCCACATAGGCCGAGAATCGACGGCGCCGCTATCGGTTGAAGAAAGATTCGCGTTGGCGGAGCGACGTCAGCTTGGCCAGCTGTGTCGAAGCGGTCTGCGGTCTGAGTTCGGGTCGCTGCATTCACCGGGGTTTGTGTTGCAGCATTAGACTGTTGAGTACCGCCGCCATCGCCTCTTGTTGCGAGATCTGCGAGAGACACCGTACCAATTGGCTGGCGGTCCCGGACCACGACCAAACCAGTTAGGTGTTGCTCCTTCATCATTTGTGCCGCGTCGCGCACATTTAGGTTTTCCTGAGAGATCACGCCCTGTGGCCGCGCTACATCTCGCACCTTGGCGGACCTCACATCGTGACCTGGCGTCCCCAACCATACGGCGATATCGTGCTCACTCACGGTGCCGAGCAGCTCGTCTTGGTCGTATACGGCAATTACACCCTCTGGGCTGCGCTCCAGCAACGCTATCGCCTCGGAAAGTGGAGCATCCGCGCGAACAGCTGTCACAGCGGAGCTCATTACATCCTTGACTACCATTGTTCCTCCACTCCCCGGTACACAGGGCCGATTGCTGATGTTCACCTGCACGCCGAGTAGGACGAGGCCAATAAAGGAGCAGGATCCCAGCAGCGGACGAATCTGTTACAAGCCTTCCTCCCTTCGACTCCCAGGCCCGCGCCCTCACTGCAATAGTATCTTGACTGGATTTAAGGAATTCTTCACCGCCCAAACGGGGGGAAACGGCATGTGGACTGTCTTAGACTAGGCTCTGCCGCGGGCGGAAGTCGCGCGTGTCATGCCAATTCGGCGAGTGTCCGTAGTGTAGCCGTCACGTTCGCCTATTTTGGGAACCCAGGTTCCCAGGCGCCGGCAACGCGTGCATTTGCGTTTTTGGCGCAAATCTGACAGGTCTCTTTCAATTTGCCCCGACTTCTGTCATAATCCTGCGGGGAGGTACGGCTGAGGTGGATTATTTGAGCTTCTACGGTCTAAATGAACCTCCCTTCCTCATCGCCCCTACCCCGCGCTTCCTTTATATGAGCGCACAGCACAAAGCGGCGCTCTCCAAAGTGGTGTCACGTCTCCAGACTCGACAGGGGTTGTCGCTTATCTACGGCGCTGTCGGTACAGGGAAGACAACCATCGCACGATGGCTCTATGACCGTTTGAACGACGATCCGAGCGGCCTTTACCGCGTGCGTACCATTTACAACCCAGCGTTCCGCCGCGAGAACCAGCTCCTCCGAGTGATCCTGCGTGAATTTGGCATGGAAGAGCTCGCTCGCACCCTCGACGGCAATCTGGCGTTACTCCAGCGGTATCTGCAGCGCGAAGTTATCGATGGCGATCGTACGGTCGTGTTGATCATCGACGAGGCAAATCTCTTGCCGGCTGCGCTGCTCGAGTTCTTGCGCCAATTGCTCAACTTTGAGAACAACGAATTCAAGTTGTTGCAAATTGTCCTGGTAGGCACCGAAGAGCTTCGAGATAAGGTTCGACGCAAGGCCGCGCTCGCAAGCAGGGCGCGTAGCGTCTCGACCCTTGAGCCCTTTGACGCGGATGAGCTTGGTCGGATGATCGCGTTCCGCCTATCCGTGGCCGGGCGGGAGCGCCCGCTATTCACGGCAGAGGCTCTCGAGCTCCTGTACCAAATCTCCGATGGCGTACCGCGCACGGCGATGAATCTCAGCGAATACGCTGTTGAAGCGGCCTATGCTGGCGAGGCAGATATAATCGACGTCGAGCACATTCAGCTTGCTAGCGGTGAAATTGAGCGCGGCTGGCCTCCGCGACGATCCGTCGCGGCTCCACTGCTCGCCGGCACCGGCAGCCGCTCATGAGCAGCCAGCGGCCGAAGTGGGAACCCAGGTTCCCAGAATATAGCCGGGCCGCCAGCTATGCGGCACTGTTCGCACATGCTGTGACAAGCCTATGAGCTCTACGTTCGAGAACATGCTCACTGCCAGCCGCGTCCGCGAATCTGAAATGCGGCTGGTCCATATTTTAATTGACCGCTTGGAGGCCGACCCGGAGCAGCCACGTAAACAGCTCGAAGCGGCTCAGTTGGCGGAGTTGGCCGATTCGATTCGCGCTGATGGCATACTGCACCCGCTGTTGGTAATGCCTGCCAACGATCAAGGTATCTACCGTATCATCGCCGGCGAGCGCCGGTGGCGCGCTGCTACGCAAGCCGGGCTCCGGCGCGTTCCCGCATTTGTTTTGCATCGTGACGAGTTGGGCCGGCGCCGCGTGCAACTGGTGGAAAACCTGCAACGTGTCGACCTTAGTGCTGCGGAGCGTGCACAGCATATCGCCCTGATGCGCGAGCTTGCCGGGCTGCAGGCAACGAACGACGGGGCGTCGCTGAGCGAGCGTGAGCTGGACCAGCGAGTTGGCACGATGCTGGGTATCTCGGATCGCGCCGTTCGCGACTTTCTTGCCGTGGCAACTCTCCCGGGCGAGGTGCAGGACATAGCACACGATCACCATCTTTCAATCAAGCATCTGCGCGCGGCC
>JAQBPC010000036.1 GCA_028287725.1 Chloroflexota bacterium
GAGCGGTGCGTGTAAATCGGCACCCAGTTTGGCCGTTGGGAGGTGGAAGGACGCTACGATCGTGCCTGCTGACAGTATGTTGTCTACTGTGGACGGTTTACCGCGGTTAGCCTCACCGGCCCTATACCCGCAGCCCGCTGCTGCTCTACTTTCAACGTTGCAAGAAGCGTACTATGGTAGTGAGACGAGCTTGACGCGGGCGCCAGACTCCAGTCCAAAACGGCGCTGTAACGAATATTCTTACGGCAAAGGAGCCGTCGGCGCATATCGAATCCGGAGCACAACATGCGCTGGTGGTTCGGTCGCAAAGCATGGCTGTTTGCTATAGCAGGTGTGGTGCTGCTGCTGGTGACGAACGGTGCGGTCTTCTACGCCAACACGCGCACCATCGTTGATGGGAACGCGGAGGTCATCTACACCCAAACCGTGATGTCCACCCTGGACCACCTGCTGATTGCCGCAACCGATGCGGATGATTGGCAGCGTGGCTATGTCCTTACAGGCCAGGATAGCTACCTTCATCCGTACACTACGGCTCGACAGCAGATCGGCAACTTACTCGGCAGCCTCAAGGATATGGTGCGTGACGATGCAGTGCAGGAACGTCATGTTTCTGAGCTTACGGGCCTCTTCCCGAAGCTCTACCGGTCGTTGGATATGACGATCGAGTTGCGACAAACCAAAGGTGTAAATGCCGCCGTCAGCATCATTCTCACCGGGCAACCCAGTTCGATCATGGCCCAAATTCGCAATGTGCTCGCTGCGATGGACCAAAAAGAGACCTCCGATCTCAATGACAATTTGGCAGCAGTAGATCGCGTAGTGAATACCACCAAGCTGACCCTTGTGCTTGCGACCGCGGCCGATATCGTCCTGTTATCCGGGCTCGTCTTCCTGCTGCAACGCAACGTATTTCAGGCAGCACGGCTGGCGGAAGAACGTAAGAGGCTGCTGTACCGCGAGCAAGCCGCGCGCGCCGAGGTCGAGCACGAGCGTCAGCTCGCGCAACTCGAGCGATCGCGGTTAGAGGCGTTATTCGAGGCAATGACTGAGGCGGTCATTGTCTATGACCGCGACGGCAATATCCTGCAGGAGAACGCAGCAATGCGCACTCTGGCCGGTGTTGATGCGTCGCCAGGGCTCCTGAACCGATCACCGCACGAACGCTACGCGCAGTGGGACATCCGCGATGAAAAGGGACAGCCGTTCCCACCTGAACAGTGGCCGGTACACCAGTTCCTATCCGGAAGAGTCGTTACCGCCAGAGATGCCATCGATCTGCTGGCTCAGGCCGCGGATGGACGAGAGGTGGTGCTCGCCGTTAGTGGGGCGCCCCTGTACAACGATGCGGGTGAAATAATCGGCGCCATCAGCGTGCTCCGTGATGAGACCGAGCGGCGGCGGCTGGCACGAGCAGTACAGTCCGAGCGAGACCGTTTACGCCAGATACTCGCCGTACTTCCCGAGGCGGTGATGATCGTCGATACCACGCCCATGATCCTCATCAATAACCAGACCGCGTCCGTGATACTTGGCATGGACCTCGTAGGGGACTCGAGATCGATTGCCGATCCTGGCGAGCCCGATTCCCGCGGCAAGGAGCAGCTGGCCATGACACCGTTCTTCGCACCCGGCCAACCTTTGGAGCGTTCGGTCGTGCATGGCGAGGTCGTCTATGGCGCGCAACTGGACGTGCGGAACGTCGCGGAGGGCCGTGATATCCCCATCCTCGCCAACACCGCACCGATACGTGATGAACACGGCGCGATCATAGGTGGCGTCGTGGTATTCCAGGATATCAGCGCGATAAAGGATCTTGAGCAGCAGAAGGATGACTTCCTGGCTACCGCGGCTCACGATCTCAAGAATCCGCTTACGGTTATTTCCGGCCAAGCGCAGATCTTGCTGCGGCGCGCGGCACGTCTAGAGCGTGCTGAGCAAGAAGGCCGTATTAGCGACGGGCTGGCGACGATTAATCGCACCGCTCGCAATATGACTCAGCAGATTGGCGAGTTGCTCGATACGACACAGTTGCAAATGGGGAAGGAGCTGAAGCTGGATTTGCAGCTGACCAATCTGGCGGAACTGCTTGGGGACCTGGTCCGAGAATATGCCCAAGCAAGCCAGCAACATATGCTCAAGTTGCAGACGGATAGGCAGGCTCTGGTGGCCATGAGCGACCGGCCACGCCTTTATCGTGCTCTGGCGAACGTGCTCACCAATGCCATAAAATACAGTCCGCAAGGCGGTGAGATTACCCTCGCGCTAACCGCTAGCGCGGCGCCGGCCGGCCAGAACCGCGCGACGATACGCATTATTGATCATGGGCTCGGCATTCCCGCAAGCGAGCTGCCACATATCTTCGACAGGTACTTCCGCGCGGACAATGTTCGCCACCAGATTAGCGGCACGGGTATCGGGCTGGCAGGCGTCAAGCAAGTGATTGAGCAGCTCGGTGGATCGATCACGGTCGATAGCGTGGAAGGGGTTGGTACCACGGTGACAATCCAACTTCCGCTCATCGCTCACGAGGGCCAGAACGAAGCGTCGGACCGCCGCTCATAAGCCTGGCCGGCTGTGCCTCAGGCCACGCGGATAAGCACCTGGTCGAATGGATACCATTGCTTGGTGCCGGGGTAGTACGCGTCGACGCTGACGCGCATGTTTCCTTTTCGGCTGAATGTGTGCTTCACCGTCCATCCGTACGCGACTTTTCCGTCACCAAAGCGCCAACGCCAGGGACGTTGCATGGCGCTGGGCTGTAGCGATCGCGCTATCTCGCCGCGGTTCTCGGTTAGGGCGACGGCCTTCTGGAGTGGAAAGCTGCGCGAGAAGACGAACGGGGCAAAGGTGGCGAGTTGTGCGGAGTTTAGTGGCACCTGTGGATTAAATTCCGCTAAGAGCCCGTTGGCGGAGACTGACGGTTTGTTGTCCAGCGTGCACGCCAGTGCCGGAGCTGCGCCGGCTGCCACGCCGGTCATTACGAGGAATGCTGCTATGCCGCGGCGAAAGATTCGTTTGCTCATGTTCACCTCTACTGCATCAATGTCTTTGCCGCCGCTGCGATGCGCGTTGCCATCACCGGCACGTTGAAGTATGCGCGGAGCGAGCCCTTTGCATCGAGCAGGTACATGCCCGCCTGATGCACAATCGTCTGGCCGGGTTTGAAGATGGGAGACGGCGCCGGTACATAAATCCCATATGCCGACCAGATTGGCGCCAGCACGCTCCGCGGCGCCGTCAC
>JAQBPC010000068.1 GCA_028287725.1 Chloroflexota bacterium
GCGACCAAGATGTTGACCTCGATGGGGACGAGCACCGGACCCGAAATCATCAACATGGACGACAATCAGCTCCGCGCGACGTACATCCCCAAGGGGTTGCTCGCTCCGGTGGATCCTAAAGCGCTCGGCTACTCCTCGCTCTCCGCACTCCAGAATGCCTATGTTCCCCATTCGCTGGATGGCGCGTCGACCACCGGGCAGGTGTACGGCGTTCCCACGGAGTACGACGTGACCGCCATGGCGATCAATACCAAGGAGTTCAAGAAGGCGGGACTCAATCCAAACAACCCGCCAAAGACATGGGCGCAACTGGGTCAGCAAGGCGCGCAGATCGTCAAGAAGGGTGCGGCACAGCGTGGCTTTGACATGCTGTATCTCCACCCAGGGTGGTACCACAATGAGCTCGGCACGCTACTGCTTCAGACGGGCGGCAGCATCGTTGCACCGAGCGGCAAGACCGCCACGATCGATCAGCCCAAGTCGGTTCAGGCCCTGCAGATCTGGTATGACCTGATCCACAAATACCACGAGGCCAATCCAAACCTGGCGTCGAACGATCCGACTGTCCCCTATCAGGACTTCATCGACGGCAAGATGGCCATGACTATGTTCAATCCGTGGGGCATCCCGCTGATTGCAAAGGGCTCGGCGGCATATGGCAACTTCAAAGTAGTGCCGCTGCCGCAGGTAGATCCCGCCCATCCCGTTTACCCCGTGTATGCCTATTACCTGGCGGTGAACAAGCAAAGCACGCACCAGACTGAGGACTTCAAGTTCATTCGGTTCGTGCTCGATCACACGGGCGACTGGCTGCAGAATGTCAATTTCATCCAGCCCAAGAAGGGTTGGGGAACCCTGCCCCAGGCCTCGGCGTTGCCCTTCTCGTCAGTGTGGAACACCGAGCTCCAACATGGCCAGTTCATCCCTGTCGCTCCCAATGGAGCGCAGATCGATCAGATCGTCAAGAATTCAGTCGATTCCTCGGTCTTAAATGGCATGACCCCGGCACAGGCGCTGGCAAACTCCGCACGCCAGATCAACGCAGTGCTCAATAGCTAGCTAAGCAAGTGCCCCCAGGAAGAGGATAAACTCTTCCTGGGGGCCGCACCCCGTGGCTACCGACCTCCTCGGTTCGGCAAAGGAAGAGTATGCAAACCGTTGCTGCCCGACCGCAAGCGCCGCGACGGCGCCTTCGCTTCACCTGGGCAAAAAAGCAGGCGCTCTGGGGATTTGTCTTTGCGCTTCCCGCTCTAATTCTGTTCGCCCTCTTCAGCTTTATCCCAATTGCCCGCACATTCTACTTCAGCTTTTTCCGGTACGACATGCTCACCCCAGCCACGTATGTAGGGCTGCACAACTTTCAGAGTGTCCTGTCGGATCCAACATTTGGCCAATCCGTTGTAACCACCGTGATATATGTGCTTGGCACTTACGTACCGACTCTTGCCGTCGCCCTGCTGTTTGCGCTCGCGCTGAATATGAAGATCAAAGCTCGAGCGTTTTTCCGCACGGTGTACTTCGTGCCGGTCGTGATGAGCATGGTCGTCGTTACCGTTATCTGGCGCCTCATGTTCCAGCATTATGGTCTCATCAATGTGACGGTGCTCAACCCGCTGCACATTGGCACGATCGACTGGCTGAATAGCGAGACCTATGCGCCAATCGGCCTCATCCTCATGAGTATCTGGAAGGAACTCGGCTTCTACATCATCATCTTTCTAGCCGGCCTGCAGAATATCCCGAGCGAGTACTACGAAGCGGCAAAGGTCGATGGGGCGAAGAACCTTGCGGCCTTCCGGCATATCACGCTCCCGCTTCTCCAGCCCACCATATTGTTTGCCTCGATCATGGCGATGATTAACGGCGCGCAGATATTTATCCCTCAATACGTCATGACCAGTGGCGGTCCGGTCAACGCAACGAATGTTCTGGCGCTGAATATTTATCAAACTGCTTTTGTGTATCTCCTGGCCGGAAAGGCCGCGGCTATGTCTGTGCTACTATTCGTGTTTCTCGGCATTATCAGCGCTTTGCAGTTTCGCTTCTACCGGTCCTCGCAGTAGTTCGGAACCAGAAAATGGCAGCAACCATGCACCAACCGACGCCAGCGACGAGGCGAGCACGCCTGATGCCTTCAGCCGGCATGATACTCGTCCACGTCCTGCTCCTGGCCGGCGTCGTCGTGATGATCACGCCGTTCGTGTATATGATTTCAACCTCGTTCAAGACCATGAACGATGTATTCACGGTGCCGGTGCAGTGGATACCGCGTACGCTGGAGTGGCACAATTTCGTTGATGGCTGGCAGGCGCAGCCCTTCGGCAGATACTTCTTCAACAGCGTCTTCGTGGCGACAGCCGTCACGATGTTGAACCTGATCACCTGCTCGCTCGCAGCCTACAGCTTCGCGAAGTTTCGCTACGTCTTCAGGGGCCTTTTCTTCTCGCTCGTGCTGATGACCTTGATGGTGCCCTACGTCGCGTTGATCGTGCCGCTGTTTCTCGTGGTACGAGATCTGGGGTGGGTCAACTCCTATGTCGGCCTGATTGTTCCGGCTGGAACAAGCGCGTTCGGCATTTTCCTGCTGCGGCAGCACATGCTCTCCATTCCCGACGAGCTACTCGCTTCCGCTCGTATTGACGGCGCGAGTGAGCCGCGCATCTACTGGCAGGTGATCCTTCCGCTCAGCCGCAACGCACTTTCCGCGCTGGCGATTTTTATTTTCACCTGGAACTGGGATAGTTTCCTCTGGCCCCTACTCGTGGTACAGAGTGAGTCGTTGCGTACCCTCCCACTGGGCATCGCGTCGTTCAACAGCAGCTATTCGACGAACTATCCGGAGTTGATGGCCGTAGCGTTGCTCGCGATGCTACCGGTTCTCACATTGTTCCTGCTTATGCAGCGCAATTTCATCGAGGCGATGACGCTGTCCGGCGTGAAGGGCTAGAAGAGGACGTATCCTGTGGAGTTGAGTCGTTCCGATCAGGCGCAACAGCAACTGATGTCGCTACACGGCGGCCTTGTGGTGTCGTGCCAGGCACGCGCGGAGAGTCCGCTGCACGGCCCGCTGTACATGGCGGCTATGGCCGAGGCGGCGGTGAAGGCCGGCGCCGTGGGCATCCGCGCCAATGGCGCCGCCGATGTCGGCGCAATTCGGGCGCGGGTATCCGTTCCAATACTAGGCATCAATAAGCTGAAGGCGGCCGATGGGACAGTGTTCATCACGCCAAGCTGCGAGTCGGCAATTGAGGTTATCGAGGCGGGCGCGCAACTCGTGGCGCTCGACGGGACGGATCGTCCGCGCAAGCCTGGGGAGTCGCTTGCGGATGTGATTCGCTGCATCAAAGAGCATGGCGCCGCGGCCCTGGCAGACGTATCAACGCTAGAGGAGGGAAGGCGTGCGGTGGAGGCCGGGGCGGACGCCGTGGGCACCACGCTGAGCGGCTACACCTCATGGAGTCCGCAACAGAAGGAACCGGATTTCGCTCTTATCCAGGCGCTGGCCCGCGAAGTACAGGTCCCGGTCTTTGCCGAAGGACGCATCTGGACGCCGGCGGAGTCAGTTCGTGCCCTCGAATGTGGAGCGAGCTTCGTGGTCGTTGGCACGGCAATCACCAATCCTGCCGCAATTGCCGAGCGATACGTCGATGCCATACGGCACGCAGGCACACAGACTCACTGAACATTCTCCTAGAAATGCCCAAGAAAGGCAGGAACACGCATGTATCAGGCCTATTTCGCCACGATCCGACAACTGCTGGGCAACCTTGAACAGCGCCAGGGACCGGCGATCGTGCAGGCGGCCAGGCTTGTCGCCGATGTGATCGCGGGCGGCGGCGTGGTGCATGTGTTCGGTAGTGGCCATTCGCACATGATGGCGGAAGAGGTCTTCCATCGCGCCGGTGGCCTGATGGCGATCAATGCCTTGCTCGATCCAAACCTTACGAGCTTCGGACTGCTTAAGCCAGGCATCGTCGAGCGCACGGAGGGGTACGCCGGGGTCATACTCGCGTCGTACGATGTCAGGCCGGGCGAGCTTCTGATCATCGTCAGCAATTCGGGGATCAATCCGTTGCCCGTGGAGCTGGCGATGGCGGCGAGGGCACAAGGCGTACAGGTCATTGCCATCACG
>JAQBPC010000647.1 GCA_028287725.1 Chloroflexota bacterium
GGCACGCCAAGAATGCTGTGGCGGCACATACTGCCGAATGCGATTGCGCCGATCCTGGTGCAGGTGAGCCTGGATGTCGGTTACGCGATCCTTGCGGCGTCCGGCCTTAGCTTCCTCGGTCTTGGATTGCAGCCGCCCGACCCGGAATGGGGCACCATGATCGCCGATGCGCAAAACCATCTACAAGATGCATGGTGGATGGCTACATTTCCCGGCGCCGCCCTCGCCGTGTCAGTTTTAGCGTTTAACCTATTGGGCGACGGGTTACGCGATTTCCTAGATCCTGAGGCTGCATGAGCGACAACGGGTGGACCCTGACCACGGAAGACGTTGAGCATATCGCATTGGGCGCTGGTGTGCTCGGGACAGGCGGCGGCGGCAACCCCTACCTTGGCAAACTGGTCGTACAGGGCGCGATTCGAGAAGGCTCCGCGATCACCATCATTCCGCCCGATGCCGTCGGCGATGACGACCTTTTAATTGCCGTATCGGGCATGGGCGCGCCAACGGTGAGCGCCGAGAAACTCTCACGTGGCAACGAAGCGACGGTTGCGTTCCGCGCCATCGAGGAGCATCTGGACGAGAAAGCGCGCGCCGTTGTCTGCGGCGAGATCGGTGGCGGAAATAGCATGACGCCATTGGAGGTGGCTGCACGGGTGGGGTTGCCCGTTGTCGATGCCGATCCGATGGGGCGGGCATTCCCTGAGCTTCAAATGGACACGTTCAGCATTGGTGGGGTGTCCACTTCTCCCGCCGCATTAGCTGACGAGAAGGGCAATGTGATAATCATGGCCCGCACGCAGGACCCGCTTTGGAGCGAGCGGTTGGGCCGCACCGTAACCGTTGCGATGGGCGGCTCAGCCGGATTGGCGATGCCGGTGCTGCGGGGCCGGCAGCTCAAGTCGACCGGGATATGGGGCAGCTACACCCTTGCTCACCGCATCGGCATTGCGGTGCGCCGCGCCCAACGCGAGAAGTGCCGCCCCGAACAGGCCCTGGCGCCGATGGGCGCCAGTCTGCTGTTCCGAGGCAAAATTATGGACATCAAGCGTGAGACGACCGGCGGCTTCGCGCGCGGCATGGCCGTTATTCAGGGCTTCGCCGGCGATTCGGGTAGGGTTTTGCGCGTGGCGATACAGAATGAAAACCTGGTGGCCTGGCGCGACGAGCGGGTTATAATCACCGTTCCTGATCTGATTTGCATTCTGGAAGACGAGACAGGCGAGCCAATCGGCACAGAAGCGCTGCGCTACGGGTTGCGGGTATGTGTGCTCGCATTTGCCGCCGATGCCAAGCTCTCCACTCCAGCAGGCTTGGCGGTAGTTGGACCTCGGGCATTCGGCTATGAGCTTGAGTACCGGCCGTTCTCGACTCTCATGTAGGGCCCTCAAGTTGTACCGAACAAATGCATATTTGCCGGTGGGCAGGATGCCTTGCAGCTCGTGGCAACGTGCATCGATCAACTTGGGACATCGCCTTGGGACTTGTGGCTACCGGCAAGTTACGCCGTGCGCTCCGCGATGTCTGCCACGACATGGGTGGATCTTTAGGGCACCGCCCCAAATACGCGTGTAGAACGCAACCTCATCCAACCTGTCTAGACATTGCCCACTAGCAGAAGGGGAAGCGATCCGGCCGGCCGGTTACGACCTGGGAGAAGCCAGCGCATTTTGATTGACGGGCCGATTTCGCTAATGCTACACTGCCCGCACGTTTACGATGTCTAGACATGGCGGGGGCTTTGTGGAATTCTCCGAGTGCCCTCAGAGCAGCGCGACCGAGGAAGTTAACCCACGCGCAACTGGCAATGACCAGCCCGCCTTCCTCATATGTGCCGAAGATGCATTCGTAGCCGGGGCGGTTGATTATACGGTAGTCCGGTTTCCAGGGCACATGAACGACTTGTTCAGGCAAATGGCGCGCTTCGGCATGCCGTGGTCGGCAACAAATAAACTCCTCTTGCATTGAAACGGTCTCGGCCAGGAAAGGAGGGTCGTCGTTAATCCCGCGTCACTAACAGTCTGATGGCTTAAGCATCTTCCAATATTCCGGAGGTTAATGGATGTCCAGACTTGCACCGCGTCGCATGGCGCTCGCTGGGGCGCTTACCGCAGGCCTGCTGATTGGCGCCGTGCCGACGCACGCGCAGCGAACTGCCGCCAGTGGCGGCACACTTACAATCGGCGTGACCAACGACGCTCTGACCCTCGACACGACCCTCACGACGGACGAGGCATCCGGTCCAATCGAGAACCTGTTGTTCAACAGCTTGGTGAAGCTCGACGCAAAAGCGCGGATTGTCCCAGATCTTGCATCAAGCTGGACAATTACGAACGGCGGAAAAACCTACACTTTCCACCTTCGCCCGGGCGTCATGTTCCATGACGGTTCTGCACTGAAGTCCAGCGATGTCGCGGCAAGCATCGCTCGCCTGCGTGACCCTAAGACAGCCTCGCCGTGGGCCTCGTTCTTCACCGATGTCGCCTCGGTCGGCACACCCGATGCAAACACCGTTGTTATCTCGTTGGCCAAACCATATGCGCCATTCCTGGCAGTTGTTTCAAGCTTCTTGAGTGTCAGCTCCGCCAAATTCGTCGCCGCCCATGGGGGCAAATTGACTCGCGTGGAAGACGGTACAGGGCCTTACACGCTGCAGTCCTGGGTCCCCAGCACATCGATCACGCTGGTTAAGAACCCGCACTATTTCGTCGCGGGCCAACCGCACTTCGATAAAGTTGTGTACCAGGTAATTCCTTCGGATGCGAGCCGCGTTGCGGCCCTACGTACGGGCCAAATCCAGTTCGCCGCATTTCTCGATCCAATTTACTTCCCACAGGTCCAGCAGCTGCAACAGACCAGCCAGGCAAACGTTTTGCACGTGCTGGACATTAATTATCATATGTTCGGGTTCAACACCAAGCGAAAGCCATTTAACAATGCGCTGGTCCGGCTGGCGATAAGCTACGCTATTGACCGCAACCAGATCCTGCAGGCAGCGGGACGCGGGCAGGGAGTCGTTTCAGGTCTGTTGACCCCCGCGCTGGGAAGCTGGACGGTGCCGCTGCGCCAGTATGCGCCGTACACGCCGAACCTGGCCAAGGCAAAGGAGCTACTCGCCAAGGCGGGGTATCCGCACGGTTTCACGTTTTCTATCATGGCATCGCACTACCTGCCGTCCGATTACACCGCCGCGGAGATTATCCAACAGCAGCTCAAGCGTATCGGCGTCACGGCGCAGATCGCCACGACAGAGTGGGGTGACTACGTTCATAAGTGGGTCGTCCGCAACTTTGATTCGTTCACCGGCGAAAACGGTGACTGGACCGATCCTGACCTTGCCATGTACGCCGCGCTGCATACCGGCGGCTCGACCAATGCATTCCAGTTCAGCGACCCCAGCATCGACCACTTGCTGGAGCAGGGCCGCGCATCTACCTCTACTTCGGCGCGCCAGTCCATCTATAACCAGGTCCAGCTCAAGCTGGTCAATGATGGCGGGCCCATGGTGTACACCTTCGCCAGCTACTGGGATTACGCGATGAGCCCGCAGCTAAAGGGTTATGCCTATATCCCGGGCGCAAGCTACAAAGGCCTGGTGGAGGCCTACTACAAGTAGCAGACGGAGAGCATATCTCGCGGGAGGCAGGCTGCCTGCCTCCCGCTTCGACAAAGGTGTTGCATGCGTTCCTACATTCTTGGGCGACTGTTACTGGCCATACCAACGCTTTTCGGCATCTCCGCCGTTGCGTTTCTGACCATCCATCTCATCCCCGGCAATATCGTGGAGGTGATGCTTGGTACGAGGACGGACGTAACCCCTGCCCAAGTGGCAGAGCTCAACGCGCTTTACGGCATAGACAAACCCCTTTGGCAGCAATATCTAACCTGGGCGGGCCATCTGATCCACGGCGACCTGGGCTTCTCGCTGCGGACGGGCCTTCCAGTCACGAGCCTGCTTGGGCCTGCGTTGGCCGTGACTGCGGAGGTTACGATACTTGCCATCCTCATCGCGTTGTGTATCGCGCTGCCGGCCGGAACGTGGCTCGCGTCACGACGAGACAGTGCGTCAGATGTTATTGGTCGCGTACTCAGTTTGATTGCGCTTTCTATACCAAGCTTTTGGCTTGGCACGCTGCTGATTCTCGTCGTGTCAATTTATCTTCCGTGGCTGTCCTCTTTTGCGTTTATCCCCTTTCTGCAAGACCCTGGTCGTAATCTAGAAACGATGATTCTGCCTGCCTGTACTCTGGCTCTCGGCCTGTCGGCAATTCTGGTCCGCATGATGCGAGCGGCGATGCTTGAAGTCCTGCACAAAGACTACTTGCGAACCGCGCGAGCGAAGGGTGTGAGCGGCTCGCGCGTGCTTGGCGTCCATGCCATGCGCAACGCATTGCTGCCTGTTCTGACCATTGTTGGTCTGCAGGTTGGATACTTGCTGGGCGGCGCTGTGGTCGTCGAGAACGTGTTCACGCTGCCAGGCGTGGGCCGCCTGGTCGTCCAGGGCATTCAGCAGCGGGACTATCCTTTGGTTCAGAGTGTGGTGTTCGTCGTCGCCGCGCTCGTCATAGTGGTGAATCTGGTGGTGGACCTCGCTTATGCATGGGTTGATCCAAGAATCCGGTATTCCTGACGAACAGCGGCCGGTAGAGGCGCCTTTGGCGCGTTCCCGTCGCAGGCTGCCGTCTCTGCGCTGGGTGCGATCACATCCGATCGCGAGCGCAGGCTGGCTGCTGCTCGGCATCTTTGCGCTCGCCGCGGCTTTGGGCCCCATATTGGTGTCACACCCTTATGACACGATCTACCCGACGGCCATTCTGCAGTCGCCCACCGGTGACTTTCCTTTCGGCACCGACGATCTTGGGCGCGACTTACTGAGCAGAATCCTCTCAGGAATGCGTATTTCGCTTGTAGTTGGCGTGGGCTCGATTACAATATCGGTTCTGATCGGCTGCGCCCTTGGTCTCCTAGGCGGCTACTTCGGCGGCGGGTTCGATGCT
>JAQBPC010000151.1 GCA_028287725.1 Chloroflexota bacterium
GCCGTACATCGACTCGTAGAAGAAGCCGCCGATTTTGGGCGAGGCAATTTCCGTGTTCTTGGGGTACATCAGCGGGATCTTGGTCGCGGACTCCAGGATGCGTCGCTGTGCTTGACGGAGAAGCGCATCACGGGCCGGACCGAGTGGCAAGGTTTGTGCCTTAGTAGCGAGAGCGTCTGCAGCCGGGTCGCAGTAGTGGGAACCGGAAAATCCACCTTCACCGCTTCCCGTGCAGGTCATGGCAAAGCTATAGGTGTCCCAGCCATCGAAATAATCGATGCCCCAATCCATTGGATTGAGATCGTGGCCGGCAACCTGCTCTCTGATGACGTGGTACGGCAGGCGTCCAACTGTCTTGATCTGAACGTTCAGACCGATCTGCTTCAGCGACTGCTGAATGCCCGGCGCTATGGCATTGAAATACGGTATGCCACTGCGGTCCAGGTACAGCAAGGTCTGGCCATGGTATCCGCTCTGCTTGAGCAACGCCGCGGCCTTGACGGGATTGTAGGGGTAGACCGGCTTGTTGGCGAACGCCGGATCAAAGTTCGTATACGACGGCAGGAAGGTTTGGTACATGGGTACTGCGTTGCCACCGTCAAGCTGGACAAGGCGAGTCCTATCGATGGCCATGGCTATGGCCTGGCGCAGCGCCAGTGACTTCATGACAGACGAATGTGCGTTTAGCTCCAGCCAGATGGCGATAGACGGCTCGGCATGCACGATGTACGAGGAGTACTTGGGATCGCTGCTCATCTGCTGGATGTCGGCCGAAGCAGCCTCGAACGCCGCGCCAAACGCATCAAGATCGCCATGTTGAATCTTTAGCGCGATTACGCTTGGCGTCACATTGAGCGAAACGACTACTTTGTCCAGGTATGGTTGCCCCGCTCGGTAATAGTGCGGATTCTTGACAAATACCGCCTGTACGCCTTTTTGCCAGGACTGCAGCATAAACGGCCCGCTGCCGACCGGCGCTTCAGCGGTCTGCTGTTGCGTCTGCTTGGATACTAGCGCCTGGGACACGACGGAGTTAAAGGTCTGCGCCAGTATGTAGGGGAGGATTGCCATGGGTCCCGTAGTCTGGAAGCGAATCGTATACGGGTCCAGCACCTTGATACCGGAAATGTCCGTGGCCTTGCCCGTAAGGTAGTCGTGGGAGCCGACAAATACGTCGTCCGTGGCCTGGAATGGGGAAGCCGGCTTGAGGTGGGGGCTCAGCACACGGAGTAAAGAGTACTTGACGTCACTTGCCGTAAGCGGGGTACCGTTACTGAATGTCACGCCTTTTCGAAGCGTGAACGTCCAGGTCTTGGTGTCCTTACTCACTACCGGCTGCGCCGCCGCGAGATCGATCTGCGGCTGGTTCTTGGCACTGAATTTATAGAGTCCGCTGAATACTGTTCCGTACAATGTTGTGTCATCGATACCGGAGGCCTCAGCGGGGTCAAGTGTTACGAAATCCTCTGAGAAACCGACCCGTAAGGTTCCGCCATAAACGGGAGCTCCGGCAGCATGGCGCGCCGTTGCCGCGTCGGCTGCCAGCGACGGAGCTAACATAGCCAGGATGAGGCCCAACGCGACCGCGACATGCCGGGGCGTGTGATAGCGCATCAATCTCTCCTTCGTCAGGCAGGGCACCGCACTAAACTTTCAAGAACATTTCGTTCTTGAGCCGCGGTGTCACCATATGCAGTTGCGTGGCTAGCGCTAATTGCGACAAGCCATCGAAGTGCTTACCTACCCCCTTTCGCCGGCGGCCACACAGGTGAGACGCCGCTGTCGAACACACGGCGTACGGTCGGGTCGTGCCACCTGGGCCGTGTTTCATCGCCACAACTAGCATCGGTGCTACTGGCGGCGGCAACGCCACGGTTGAAAGAATACGGCAAGTATAGGGGGTGGTAGCCGGGTTGTCAATTGATCGGGTGGTCCGACCTCTAGACCCTAAATCTCGTTTTCGCGCTTCAGTTTGCGTCTAGTTCTTCGGGCGCGGTCGCACGGGCCGCGTGCCCCGAAAGCTTAGCCGAGGTCGTGCTTCGTGCGCTCATCGATTATGCTATGCGCGTGCTCGCGCCGAGTCCGCGAGCGCTACTCCGCATTAGGCAATTGACTGCCCGAAGTCCAGTTGTCCTTCCACTCTGTCGACGTACGGTTCCTATGCACGGTCTTGCAGCCGGCTCCAGATGACCGGCTCAAAGTTGCCGCCACTCAAAACCACCACAACCTTGCGGCCGCGGCAACGGTCGGGATTGGCGAGGAGCGCCGCTAGGCCCGCGGCCCCGGCGCCTTCCGGCAATTGCCCTACCTCCGCCAGCATCGTGAGCGCCGCGTCGATCAGATCTTGATCGGGGACCAGAACCATGTCGTCCACGCTCGACTGGATGATGTCGAAGGCGAGGCCGCACGGATAGCTCGTGGCCAGGCCGCCTGCGAAGGTGTCGCTGCGTTCCAGATTGAGCAATCGCCGCGCGCGCCATGATTCGTAGACCGCTGGTGCCTCGGCAGACTGCACGCCTACCACGGTCGCGTCGGGGCGCAGCGCCTTCACGATGAGCGAGGTCGCGGCGATCAAGTTGCCCCCACCTACCGGGACGAACATATAATCCAGGTCGGGCAGTTGCTCGATCACTTCGAGTCCCAGCGTCGCGCAGCCGACAAGTACGTCCAGATCCTCGCCATCTTCGACGTAGACCAGATCTTCGTCGGCGCCGACGCGATGCGCCAGCGCAATTGCCTCAGCCAAATTTCGTCCGGCAATGCGTAAGTCCGCGCCGAAGTACCGCATCGCCGCAATCTTCTGCTCCGTCGTCGACTCCGGCACAATGACCACGGCCCGGCGACCGAACTGCCGCGCCGCAAAGGCCATACCCTGGCCGTGATTGCCGGTCGACGCACAGACTACGCCGCCTCTATCTTTCGCGAGCCGGCTCAAGCAGTAGATCGCGCCGCGGGCCTTAAACGAACGAATCGGCGAGAGGTTCTCACATTTCACGTGAACCTCGCAGCCGAGTTTACTGCTCAACCGCGGGGAATGGAAGAGTGGCGTCGGAGCCAGGTACCGGCGTACCACCGTTCGGGCCGCATAGACGGAGGCCACCATGGTCTGCATAACCCCTCCACGAGCTTGAAGAGCCAGTGGCACGCTGGTCGGACCACTGGGCCACTTGACAACCATAAGGTGCTTGAGTACAGTACCATAATGATTCGGCGCCCGCAAACGCAATGGCGCGACTTCCACGATGCTCAGGGTAGACAGCTGCGCCGATCCGTTCGACCTGGTGAGGCTACCCCTGAAAGGCAGATTCTGTGCTCGAACAGGTACGCATCCCGCGCGTCTACAGCCTGGTCGTCGAGCAGATTCGCGCGCTGATCGATAGCGGCCAGTTGAAGCCCGGTGATAAGCTGCCGAACGAGCGTAGCCTGGCTGAACAGCTTGGTATCAGCCGGTCGTCGGTGCGAGAGGCACTCAGTGCTCTGGAAGTACTGGGCGTTATACATAGCCGTCAGGGACTCGGCAACTATGTCGCCAACAATGCCCCGACCGAGCTTCCTGAAGAGCAGTTCGAGGATCTCATTGTTAAAGGGGGGCCATTTGAGATTATCGAGGCTCGGCAGCTCTTCGAGCCCGGCGTCGCGGCACTCGCGGCGGTCCGGCGTACCGACGCGGACCTGGCTGCGATCTGGAAGTGCATTGAGGACATGGAGGCACAGCTGGCCCTGGGCGCTGATGCATGGGAGCCTGACTGGGGCTTTCACGTTGCCCTCGCAAACGCCTGCCATAATCCCGTGATAACGGCTATTGCCGAGCTTATCACGCAACGTGTTAGCGGCCGGCTATGGCTGCTGATGCGCGAACACAATTATGCGAGCGACCCTGCCCGACCCCGCCTGTATCTGGACAGCCACCGCCGCATCTTTGAGGCGATTCAGCGTGGCGATCCGCGCGCCGCGGAGGAGGCACTGCGCCAGGACCTGGCGGAGATAACCAAGGACCTCTCAGAGAACTCACCTTGAGGTTCTAGTAGGCTTGGGCTGAGCTCGCTCGGATCATCGTCAGGGAACCGGAAGGCGTGAGTAATGCTGCTTGCCGAAGCAAGAGACGTCCAGAGCATCACCGCGGTCAAACGGCACGGTACGTGGGCACGCCTGCGGCGTCAGCGGGTGGCAATGGCCTGTGTGGTGATTATCGTGCTCTTTGTTCTCGCGGCGATACTTGCACCGCTGTTTGCCCCACACGATGCGAACTTTGGCTATACGGATGGGCTGACGATGGACGGCCGCCCGCTTGGCAGCAGCGCCAAGTTTCTCCTGGGAACTGATACCACAGGCCGTGACGTATTGAGCCGCCTCCTGTTCGGAGCGCGCATATCCTTGACTGTCGGTGTGCTTGCTACTCTGCTGCAAATTTCGCTGGGCGTGGTGTTGGGGGCGGTTTCCGGCTACTACGGCGGCTGGCTGGAGGCGATCATCACACGTGCCGTCGACATCATGCTGGCGTTTCCCGTCGTGCTGCTTGGTCTCACCGCGGCCAGCGTGTTTTCGCCCAGCGTACCGTCCACGATCCTGGTGATCGCCGCTACGCAGTGGATGTATATGGCGCGCGTCGTCTACAGCATCGTGCTCTCGCTCAAAGAGTGGCAGTTCGTGGAGGCAGCACGTGCCGTCGGTTCTAGTGACCGGCGCATCGTATGGCGCCATATTCTGCCTCATCTGGGTCCGGTGGTGATTGCCTACAGCACGTTAGGCATCGGTGTCAGTATCCTGCTGGAGGCCACGCTCAGCTATCTCAATGCCGGCGTGCCGACGCCAACGGCAAGCTGGGGCGCCATGATCAACGGAGGCCTCACCTATTACCGGCAGGATCCGGCCCTGGTGCTGTACCCCGGCCTCTGCCTGACCGTGGTCGTACTGAGCTTTACCCTTCTCGGCGATGGCTTGACCAAAGCGCTGCAAGCGCGCTCGTAGGAGGCAAGCATATGCTTACGTTTCTGCTCCGCCGGGCCATGGGCGTCCTCGTGGTGGGTCTAGGTGTACTGACCATCACCTTCTTTCTTGTCTCCATGATCCCCGGCGACGTTGCTGTCTTTTATGCTGGTCCACATGCCTCAGGGCAGCTCATCGCCGAAACGCGCCATCAGCTCGGGCTCGACCAGCCCGCGTACATCCAATACGCTAAGTATCTCTGGCAGACCTTGCAGGGAAACCTTGGCCAGTCGGCCACGCTTGACGAGCCGGTGTTGACAGCCATCCTACAGCGCCTTCCGCAAACCGCTATGTTGGCCGTTGCCGTGATACTGGTGGAGATGGCGGTAATGCTGACATTCGGCGTGCTTTCGTCGATCTATGAAGGCGGGGTTATAGATCGGCTCACG
>JAQBPC010000170.1 GCA_028287725.1 Chloroflexota bacterium
CGGGTGGGACTACGGCTGTATGCAGGACCAGCTGAGCACCGGGCAGGACTCGTGCAGCCCATGAGCCATCGGCGAGCTGGACAGGCTGATCGGCCTGGAGGGCGGCAAACTCAGGCTGGCGGGAGGCAGCCGTTGTCAAACCGCTGCCGACCAGAGGAATCGGTTGCCCGCGCGCCGAGGAGTGGCCGGTAACGATCCGCCCATCGGGCGCCACGAGCGTACCCTGCTGTGACAAGAGCGCCGCATAGAGGCTGGACGGGTCGAACTCCCCGACAATTGCTCCAACGGCAGTAAGCCCCCGCATGATTGGCGCCGCAATAATAATTGCCGGGTGGTGGCTGCCGGCCGCGATGCCCAACACAGCCACAGGTTTCTTTGTGTGCATTGCCTGTGCTGTTGCAGGGAGGCCGCGAGGTGAATGGCCAACAAGGACCGGTCGCGTTGCTGCGAGCACCGTTCCCCCCGCGGACGTGATGTAAATGGTGCCGGCCTCGGACAGTCCCGGCCCCAACATTGCTTCGCCGCCAAACACGGCAAGGGGCTGATATGTTGCGCTGTTTTTGGGTGCTGAAGTTGCGATGTGGAGTGCGCCCGGAGCCTTCGCCAGGCCTTGCATGGTGCGCACATCGGAACCCAGGATGTTGCCGAGATATGCCGCCATTGTTTGGGTTTGCCGGCGAAGCGCCGCCGTTTGACTATCCGCTGCGATGCCGTCTGCGTGCCATGCGATCAAGGCAATTGCCAGGAGAAATGGTATGAGCGAGAGAATGACGGTGGCTAAGCCCAGCTTGAGCCGGAATGGCCAATTGCGTGGGTGATATGCCGGATTGGCAACTCGTTGCGTTGCCACGACTACGGCAGCTTGCGCGGGCACTTCACCGGCTGGGCTGACTGCCTTCCGGCCGAAAATGGTGCGGGTCGTCCTGCGCCCCTGTTCGATACTGCTCATATTATGTAGATCGGCGCATCGAGCTGTTTCGCGACATGCCGAATAATCGCGCTGCCATCAAGCACTGTAACGGGATGGCTCTCCAGCATGGCGCTGCTGGTGGCAAACGGTCCGCCAAATGCGTCTTCAGGCAGATTATTTGGCATCAAGGTGCGGACGCCAATCTCTGAATCTACCAGGAGACCTAGCTGGGCCAAGCCATGTTCTATAAAGATCAGCCGACTACTCTCAGTGGTATCGGAAGGCCCATGGCCGAGGAGGTTGCCCAGATCGACCGCCATTTGCACGGTACCGCGCACGTTGAGCAGGCCAAGGCACCACTGCGGAAGGCTTGGAGCAGGGCTGGCGCCGGCGTATCGCTGGAGCCACGGCAACAACGTTGCCGTACCTCGCTGCTGAAATGCGTACAGGCGGCTGCGCACACCGAACGCAATGGCAGGGAAGCCTTGGGCGTCGGTATTGTCGTACATCGGCGCACCTCTCCTGATCCGGGCTGCTGCTGGACCATGCTTTCCGCGAAATGTTGGCCACTGCAAGGGGCGGATCATAACACCTAGCAGCGCTGCTTACCAGGATCACGCGCCGACCGATTACAGCAGGATCAACGCGCAATAGCAGTTATCTAGCGTCATTTCAAGGTTAGCTACACTGTAACACGGATGAGGTTGGCTGCAGTACGCACCATTTGGGTACTAAATCGACCAAATTGGCTAACCAGCATAGTACTTTGGCGAGGCAGCGGGCAGCTACCCCGAGGCTTGGCTATTGACATGGCCCTGCATGCGCCCATACGGTGGGTGAGATAACAATCGCGTGGCGCGCAACCAGGCATGGCACTGCATCGGGAGGTAGGCTACATGGTCGACGCGGCTCGGGTGGGCGGGTCGGTACCCACTTATAGGCATTGCCTTGCCCTGCTCGGGCAGTACTTTAATCAGCAGCACGCGACAAACGTTACCGTCGCGGAAGTTGATACCGGTTTCCTCCTTTACTTCTTCATATCCGGCCGCTGGACAAAGGCCACCGTCACACCAATTCATCACTCGGAGTTGCTTGAGCTGACCGGTACAACGTCGGGCAGCACGGCAGGCAAGGGCGGTGTCCTGGTGAAGGGCGGCGATCAGCGTGATAAAAAGCACCCGCTAGTGCCTATGGGCTACGATGCCTTCTTCCGCGCCGTGGGCACGCGGCTCGATCGGCGGTCGGCTTCAGCGGTCACGATCTGTGAGACGCCGGAACGTATTTATGTAAGTTATTGGGTGGATAAGGCGAGCTATGTCATGCGCGAAGGCCACCGCCAGGCCGTGTCGAGCGCGCAGCTGGAGCCATATGACGCCGCTGCTATACAGCGGCTGTTGAAATCCAACAGCGAGACCTACGCGCAGGAAGTGTCCCAGTACGTCCGGGGCCTCAAGATCAATCCGCACGACCACATCAGCATGCAAGACGTGGCCTTTTTACTCGAAGACGAGGGTGAATTCCGGGAAGCCGAGAGCTTGTACAGCCGTATCGTGGCCGAAGTGCCCGAGCACCCTGAAGCGCATTACCATCTGGCGCGTCTATTGCTCGCGCGTGGGGACAAGCGTGGTGCTCTTAGTGCCATTAAGCGGGCGGTCAAGACTAACGGCACGGATCCCGCGGTACACGATCTTGCAGGTCGCGTCTTGCGGCAGAATGGCAAGCTGAAGGATGCAATAGTGGCGTTCGAGCGGGCCGTGGAGCTGGATTCCACGAACGACTTGTACCATTACCATCTTTCGAAGGCGTACGAGGCTGCCGGTAGGGCCGAAGATGCCGCGGCTGAGATGGCGCTCAGCGCGACTATGTTCGCCCCGCCCGCTTGGGAGGTGGTGCCGGAAGACATCGCCATCGTGGTGCGGCCAGCGGCACTTGAGCCCATCAAGCAGCCGCTCCCAACCCCGGCGGCCGTGCCGGCGCCCACACCGGCTGTATCCCCCGGCCTACCGACCATGACTACCACGTTCGAGCCGTCCGAGAGCGCCTTGCCGACTGAATCGCCGGCGAGCGGGCCTGTAGATAAGGGCTTGAGTGGGCCGAAGCCCACTACATTTGCTAAGATACCGCGAACTGCGCCGGTCGCCGCGGAGTCGCCTCAATCGGCGCCGATGACGCTGGAACAGCGCATGCGAGCAGCGCGTGCCGCGCCCATCATGCCGTCGCCGCAGCGGGATGCTGAGCCACCCAGGGTGGCAGAGCGTTCCCCGATCGAGCTGATGCCTCAGGGCCTTCAGTCGTTTGCAGCTCTCAAGCCGTTGGAGCCCGCACCCTCACCGGTTGTTACGCAGCACGAAGGCGCCACGCGGCCGTCAAGTGGCGTAACACAGGTAGAGGCGCGGCCGTCAAGCGGCGCAATACATGCAGATGCGCGGCCACCGAGCGGCGTGACCCATGCAGATGCGCGGCCGCCAAGCGGCGTGACAGATGCGGAGGCGTGGCTCCATACTGCTGCCCCGGAAGTGGGGCGGTCTCAGCCTGCCGCGCCGGTAAGCGCGGCCCCGGCGCCGGACGAAGCAGCCACGAATGCCGTGGAATTAGCGGCAGAAATCATGGTGATTCGGCGCGCGCTCGAGGCTGAGCCGAACCGCGCGGATCTGCGTAGGAAGCTTGGCTTTATGCTGGCTCGACAGGGCAATACAGCGGAGGCGGCGGCAGAGTTCCGTAGGGCCCTGCAGGCCAGCAGGACCAGTCTTTAGCGTCCTGGCTTTGTTGAATTGGAGACGGCAGACTTCGAGTCGCCGGTCTCCGGCAAAGTTCCTACACTCTTATCGAGCGGGCGCTTCACACTGGGCTGGCCAACTTGCTTGGCCATTGGCAGCTCACGCACTCGCACCTCTGGGCGCTCCACGTCCAGGAATACGCATTCCTCGACATGCCGTGAGACACAGACGTCGTTCACGTAGCTCATGTCCAGATGCACGCCACGCAGGCGGCAGCGCAGGTCTGCGTTTCGCACTTGCAGGGCGCGAGCGACCGCGGCATTCTTATTGTCGCCCTCAACCTCTTCGTTACCCTGGTAGAGCTGCAAGTACGAGCACACACGCTTGGCCGAGGTGGGTGTAGGGCGGATGGGCGCTTTCCGCTCGATCTCGATTTGCTCGGGAACGAGCGGGCGCATACGTTCGTTCAGAACCACGCACTCGGTGCAATCGCCCTTTTTTTGGCAGCAGGGCTTAAAGCCTGGGCGGCGAAGCGCCCAAAGCGTCCAGCAGTCTTGCTGCACGAAGTATGCGTAGCATTCTTCGCAGTTGAAATGTAGGCCGGGAATTTGGCGAACAATTTCCCAGCAGTGACGCGGGCGACCCGCGCTTCGTTCCCGCGCGGGCTCCTTGGCGGCGGCTCCCCGCGTCTCTCGGTCCTCCTGCATACTGGATCCTCTCGGATGGTCTCTCTCGTAGGCCATTATACGCGATACAGGTGCGCTGTATACGCTGCTTCGGGTACAGTAGACGCGATTTGGCCCATGGTCAACAACCTCGCGCCTGCTGACTTCGCTCTGGCCCCTCTATCAGGTACAGTAGACGCGATTTGGTTTATGGCCGGGCGCCAAGAGTCTAGGGGTCCTGTCGCATAGCGGCTCCGGGTCGAGGCAGAGAGAACAAAAGGGATATATGGGGACGTTGCGCGTTCCGGGTACGGAGATATTCTTTGAAGAGCGTGGAGAAGGTGATCCGGTACTTTGGCTACAAGGTCTAGGAGCCGATCATACCGCATGGTCGGCACAGCTTGCACGCTTCGGCGCGCGCTATCGCTGCCTGGCGCCGGATAACCGGGGTGCGGGGCGCACGCCGCCCGGCCGGCCGATCGATATCCGCCTGCTCGCGCAGGATGCCCAAGCGTTGCTCGCCGCGCGTGCCCCCGGCACGCCGGCGCATGTGGTGGGGCTCTCTATGGGCGCTTCCATTGCGCAGGAGCTGGCGCTGCTGGCGCCCGATCGGGTACGCAGCCTCGTGCTTGTATCGGCCAGCACGTATATCGAGCCGCGCATCCAGGAGTTGCTTCGGGCATGGCGTGAGATATATCCCCGTGTGCCTGCCGATGTCTTCCAGCGGCAAGCCAATGCCTGGATGTTTTCATGGCGGTTCTTCGAGAAGCCACAGGCGGTGCGCAGCGTCATTCAATATGCGGAACGCTTTTCCGCTCCGAGCGAGTGGTTTGTAGCACAAGCGGAGGCGGCTGCCGCGCACGATACGCGTTCGCGGCTCGGCTCGCTCAATGTGCCCACGCTTGTCGTGACGGGCTCTGAGGATCAGATGGTGCCGCCTCGCCTGGGCCGCGCGTTGGCCGAGGCGATTCCAGGGGCACGATTCGTGGAAATACCCGAGGCAGGGCATATCGTCAATCTCGAGCAGCAACGCGCTTTCAACGATGCGGTGGGGGCATTCTTTGAGGAGAACTAAGGGTTTCAGGCTTGCCCCATTGTGCGCGCATCCAGCATCCTAATCAGCATGACCATGCCCACTGAAAGTCCTAACTCGGCGCTCTCTCCGCGCGCGCTGGCCGCGCTCGCGACGGCGTTTGCGCGCCATGGAAAGAGCATTTACCTGGTCGGCGGCATCGTGCGAGACCGCTTACTTGGGCGCGAATCCGCCGATTACGACTTCACCACGGACGCCGAGCCGGAGGAAACCAAGCGCATCTTGCGCGCGGTGAGCGACAACGTCTTTCAGCCGGGCGAGCGGTACGGCACGATCAGCGCAACCATCGAGGGACACGACGTCCAGATCACAACCTTCCGAGGGGACAAGTACGCACCTGGCTCACGGAAGCCGGAGGTGTGGTACGGCGTGTCGCTGGAAGAGGACCTGGCACGCCGTGACTTTACGATCAATGCCATGGCGCTCCGATTGGACGAGTCGGGCGAAACGTTTGAGGCAGGCCCCCACTCCGCCGAATTGCGCGGCCGGCTCGCCGATCCTTTTCATGGGCAGGAGGATCTCGAGCATCGCGTGATCCGTGCGGTAGGGGAACCGGCGGAGCGCTTTGCCGAGGATCCGTTGCGCCTGCTGCGGGCGGTGCGCCAGGCTACCCAGCTCGAATTCACCATTGATCCCGGTACCGCGGAGGCGATCACGGCCGGCGCCCAGGGGCTGGCTACGATCAGTGGCGAGCGGATCGGACAGGAGATGGAGAAGCTGCTGCTGGCCGCGCGTCCCTCCTATGGCATCCGCTTATTGGTCGATCTCGGCCTGATTTCCTACATTATCCCCGAGCTCCTCCCCATGGTGGAGATGCAACGGCGGCCGGGACGCCGGCACAAGGATGTGTTCGCGCACGTGATGCAGGTGCTGGACAAGACACCACCAAGCCGCGAGCTCCGCTGGGCCGGACTGCTGCACGACATCGCCAAGCCGGCAACGATGCGCATCATCAACGGCGAGGTGCACTTCTTTGGGCATGAGGTCCTTGGCGCTCGCATTGCGAAAGAGGTGCTGACGCGTCTGAAGTATGATCATGCCTTGATTGAGTCGGTGACCTCGCTCGTGGGCCAGCACATGCGGATCAATACATATAGTGATTGGACCGATGGGGCGGTACGCCGCTTCATGCGTGACGCCGGGCCGCAGTTGGAGAACCTCTTTGCTCTTTCGCGCGCGGATATCACCAGTCACCGCTTTGAGCGGGTCCGTGCCGTGCTGCAGACCGTGGATGCGCTGGAAGCCCGGTGCAGGCAACTCGAGGAGCAGGCGGAAATCGCCAAAATGCACAGCCCGCTCGACGGCGTGGCATTGATGGCGCTGACCGGACGCCCACCCGGCCGGTGGATTGCGCGGGTGAAGGACTTCTTGCTCGATCTCGTGCTCGATGGCGAGCTCGACATGGACGATGTCGCGACCGGCGAGGCCTTAGCGCGTGCCTTTCTCGCGATCCGTTATGGCTGGCCGCCGGCCGAGGGTACGGCGTGAGTAACGCGACGTTGGCGCCCACGCTTGACCTGCTGCGCAAGGTGCTGGGTCTCGAGATCCGGCAGGGTTATCGGAACCGCTCCACCAGCGGCGCCGGCATCCATACCTTTTTCCGCTTGCAGTTCGAGAAGTATGAGTTTGACGAGGCTATGTGGGCCACGGCCGAGAGCATCCTTGCGTACCTCAGGCGGTACGAGGCTGCCGCGAGCGTGGAGGAGCGGGAGCGTCTCGTCCAGGTGATGCTCAAGAAGCTGAATGCGACGCAAGGGCGCACGCAAGATGGGCAACCCGCAGTCGACGCTAAACCGTCGGGGGAGCCGGCCGGCAGTTCGCCTACCGCCCCGCCGCTGGTGACGGCGACCAGCAAGCCATCGACCGCGATGGAGAAGCCCGTTGCACACGTGACGCCATCCGAACGGCACGAGACGAGAGGACGCGAGCCCGAGACCGTACATGAGGCGCCACGTCAAGACCCTCTCGATCTGCAGCTTGAGCCAAACGGGAAAGCATCC
>JAQBPC010000177.1 GCA_028287725.1 Chloroflexota bacterium
GCGCGCTCGCGGCAGCCGTTCGATCGGTGGATCGCGGAGCGGGCGTATGAACTGCACGGCGTGGATCTGCGCACGGGCGTCGCCCGATATCAGGCCGAGTTGCTGGGGTTGTGGCCGGAGCCGGAGCCGGCGCAGCCCGTGCCGGGCGGGCCTCTTATGGTCCCAGGCGCGGGAATGATACCGGGCAGCGACACCCCCGCACCGGCAAGACGAAAGAGAGGGGGGAGAAAGCAGCAGAAGTGAGACCACAATTCGCGTTGGCGCCCATGCAGCCGGTCTCGTCGAGCGCGCACGCCGGCGAGCGGCAGGTTAGTACTAAGGGAGACAGACCGTGCAAGTGAAAGAAGTGATGACCCGTACGGTGGAGGAGGTTCCGGCCGACGCGCCACTGATGGGTGCATTGGAGAAGTTGGACGGCGGCGTGCTCGCCGTCTCAGAGGCTGGCCAGTTGCGGGGGATGCTGACGGAGCACGACATTGCCCGCTGGCAAACCGACCCCGGCCACGATCCGCGCACGGCGCGGGTGCGCGATGTGCTCAATGCGGAGCACGGCTTCCTGACCGAGGAGACCGATGTCCGCGATGCGGCCAAGATCATGCAGTTGGAGCATGTCAGCGGCATGGTGGTGGTGCGGGACCAGCGGCCCGTGGGGCGGGTCACGCTGGCGGACCTGGCCTCCAGGATCAGCAGCAACGGCCACCTAGACAGCCCGCCGCCGGCACGAGTCGTGCTCCAGCCCATCGCCGCGCCCTCCATCCTCGGCTACTTAGCGCTGGCAGCTGCGAGTCTTGTGGTGGGTGCGCATGCGGCCGGCTGGTATGGGAACACGGGCACCCCGCTCTACCAGGCCGCGTTCGTCGGGTTGTTCGGCGGCCTGACCCAATTCCTGGCAGGCATGTGGGCGTATCGGGCGCGCGATGCCGTGGCGACCGCAATCCACGGCGCATGGGGCGCCTTCTTCGGCGCCTATGGACTGCTCTACCTGCTGGTGGCAAATGGCACGCTGGCCGCGGGAGCCGTGAACCAGAACCTGGGCTTCTGGTACATCCCCCTCGCCGCGATCAGTGTTGTGGCGGTCTTCGCCGCGCTGGCCGACAGTGGAGTACTAAGCGGAACCCTCTTCGTCTTCGCGATCGCAGCGGGCATTGCTGGAGTCGCTAGCCTGGTAGGCGACACGACCTGGATCAAGGTCGGCGGCTATCTGTTCATGGTCGGAGCGCTGTGCGCCTGGTACCTGGCCAGCGCCTTGTTGCTGGAGGGTGCGTGGCGGCGGGTCATCCTGCCGCTTGGTCGCACACAGCGTGGCACGAATCGACCTGGCAGCAACGCCATCCAGCCCATCGAGTACCAATATGGCGAGCCCGGCGTGCGTGCCGGCCAGTAGGCATTCCACCGAGCGCCATACAGCCCGTATGAATTGCTCAACATCAAGACGCAGTAAATGGCAAGACAAAGGAACTAGCTATGCATCCCATGGTTCGACGTGGCGTCGCCCTCGGCGTCATCGCGACTCTGCTGATTGCCGGATCGGCCGGTGCGGGCGCGGTCCGGCAGGCCGCCGCGCGGAGCACGGCGGCCAGCGGCGCCGTCGATTGGCCGGGCTTCGGCAACACGAGCGACAACACCCGCTACTCCCCCCTCACGCAGATCAACACCGGCAACGTCGGCAAGCTCGGCCTGGCCTGGACGGCCCAGGAGGGCGCGAACCTCTCCGCCTTGGAGACCGATCCGGTGGTGGTGAACGGCGTGATGTATTACACCACCAATGTAGACCAGGTGCGCGCCGTGAACGCGGCGACCGGGAAGCTCATCTGGCAATACACGCCCCAGGTGAGCTTCTATCACGCGATCGCCGGCGGTGGCGGCGGCGTGCCGACCAATCGCGGCGTGACCGTGGCCAACGGCAAGGTCTACCTGCTCACCTTCGACAACCAGCTCATCGCGCTGCAGGCATCGACCGGCGAGCGGTTGTGGGATAGCTCGGTGGCCGATGCGAACCAGGGCTATTCCGAGACCTCGCCCGCCACCTATTGGAACGGCCTGCTCTTCGTGGGCAGCGCGGAGAGCGACGCCGGCCTGCGCGGCTTCGTGGCCGCCTACAACGCTACTACCGGCAAGCAGGCATGGCGCTACTTCACCGTGCCGGCGCCTGGCCAGAGCTGGATGCCGAAAACCGGTAACCACGGCGGCGGCGACGTTTGGATGCCACCCGTCGTCGACCCCTCGACTGGCCTCCTCTACTTCGGCACGGGCAACCCGAGCCCGGACCTCAATAACAGCCAGCGGCCGGGCTGCAATCCCTGGGTGGATGCCACGGTGGCGCTCAACGCCAAAACCGGCAAGTTCGCCTGGGCGCACACGGAAGTCTGCCCCGACGTGTGGGACTACGACTCGCACCAGACGCCGATGCTCTTCGACGTGCACTATGCGAACGGCACGACGGTGCACGCGGTCGGCCATGCGAACAAATCCGGGCTGTTCTTCGTGTACGACGCCAGGACCGGCAAGGTGCTCGCTCAATCGCCGCACCTGGGCGATTACAGCATGCCGCATCTCCGTCCCTCGACGCAGGGCGTGAAGGTCTGCCCAGCTGGCTTTGGCGGCGTCGAATACTCGCCCCCTGCCTATAGCCCGGCCACCCAACTTGCCTATGAGCCGGGGTTGAACAACTGTGCCATCTACAAGTTGGCGCCACAGAGCGAAAATAATCTGCACTCGGTAGGCGCCATCGACTTCGGTGGCGCGACGATCCCCACCGGCAGGAGCTCGGGCTTCATGGCGGCCGTCGATACGCGGACCGGGAAGATCGGCTGGAAGACCAGCGTCCCAACCCCGATGGTGGGCGGCGCACTGGCCACGGCCGGTGGGCTGGTCTTCAGCGGCTCGGAGAACGGCACATTCTACGGGTTCAACTCTTCCAGCGGCAAAGTGCTCTGGAAGACCAACGTGGGCCTTGCCTTCGGCGCGGCGCCGCTCACCTACGAGGTGAACGGCACGCAGTATCTTGCAGTCGCCGTCGGTGGCGCCTCCATCTCCGCGATCCTGGGCGGCAAGACGGGCGGCACGCTGGCGGTGTTCAAGCTGAACGGGAGGCCAATCAGCGCGGCCCAGTTCCCGGCGGCCGCGGTCGCCAGCTTCAACGGCGGCGTGCAGGCCCGGATCACCACCAGGGGGCTGACCAAGATCAACCCGTGGATGTTCGATGATCCGAAGAGCCAGAACGTCACCATCATCGTGACCGCCGCCCAGACGGCCGACAACAGTGGCTTCAACTTCAATGGCTACGATAAGGGCAGGGCCACGTTCATCGTGCCGGCCGGCTGGAAGGTCAACTGGATATTCTCCAACAAGGCCGCCCTGGCGCACAGTGCGGCGCTGGTCAAGACTCTACAGCCGCCAACCGTATTTACGACGTCGCTGGGAGCGCCGGTCGAGACGCCCAACGCCATGCAGGGCGTCGCCGCCGGCAAGACGCAGTACGTCTCCTTCTCCGCCGTGGATCCCGGCGCCTATTTCCTGGCGTGCCTGGTGCCCGGCCATATCGCGGCCGGCATGTGGGACCACTTCACCGTCTCAACTACGGCCAAGGCGCCGTCGTTGCAAATCAAGTAAGGACAGGCGTCAAGACGCGACCTCGCGGGCTGGCGCACGATGTAGCCAAGGTGCGCCAGCCTCCGCAGATGCCTGGCGATGGTGACCGCACTCGTCGATCTGGACCCCAAGCATCT
>JAQBPC010000267.1 GCA_028287725.1 Chloroflexota bacterium
TGGCATTTTCCGGCGTTGCCGGTAGCAGTGTGGCTGGAACCGCATACTCTTGAATCGTCTTTGTCGCCATGACAGCCTCCTCGTGATGCTGTGCCCCGTTGCGCCTCGGCAGCGGTGTCGCGGCGCAGTCAGTGCGCCTTCTGTAGTGTCCCCACCGTAACACGCCGCATGGGCCGGCCCTCAGGGCCGCATGGGTCCTAAATAGAGGGACAATGGTCACAAAGGCATTGGACAATCACGAAGAGGGCTGGCATTTGGACACTGGCAGACTGAAATGCCATCGGGGCGGGAGCGGCGCCGTGGACGTTCTGAATGCGATGGCTGCGGACGAGACGCCAGCGCCGGCCAGACAGTGCATGCCAGCGTGATGAATGTGCGACCGGAGTAGCCTTACTTCGTAGCGCCAGGTCACCGCCGGCGGAGCGGTACGAATTAGGCCAGAAGACCAAGCTCGGAACCGAGTTCTCCGCAGAGATCAGCTCTTGTCCGGCCAATCAGTCGGCTCTGCGCTCATCCTGGCTGTAGCAACCCACGCACATCGCCGTGAATTCGGGCGCCTACTTGTGGCCGCGAGCGCGCTGGTCCGCCAGGAATGCTGCTGCCTGTGCCCGTCGCTCCATGCCCAGCTTGGACAGGATTGTGCTGACGTAGTTCTTGACGGTCTTCTCCGAAAGGAAGACCGTGCCGGCGATCTCGCGGTTGGTCTTTCCCTCCGCGATCAGCGCCAGAATGCGCCGCTCCTGTTCGGAGAGCTCCGACAACTTGTCCATGTGGCCTCCCGAGGCCATCTCACGCATCCGCGCCAGCACGGTGCTGGTGACGGAGGGATCCAGCAGCGACTCCCCACGTGCCACGGACTCGATGGCGCTCACCAGCTCCCGCCCACGGGTCTGCTTGAGCAGATATCCCGCAGCGCCCGCGATGATGGCGGCGTATACCGCCTCATCGTCGGCATAACTGGTCAGCATCAGCACGTGCGTTTGGGGGCGCTCCGCCCGAATGTCCCGGCAGGCTTCGATGCCTGTGCCGTCGGGCAGGCGCACATCCATCACCACCACGTCCGGCTGCGTGCGAGCCGCCGCCTCCACCGCTTCCGCCACGGTGCCGGCCTCGGCCACCACCTCGAGGTTCTCCCGGCGCTCCAGCAGGGACTTCAGTCCCTGGCGCACCACTTCGTGGTCGTCCACGAGCATCACGCGTATTTCAGCCATGGCTCTCCTCCCACGCCGCATTGCGCAGCGGCAACCTCATATCAATGGCAGTGCCGGCCCCGAGAGCCGACTCTACCACCAGCGTACCACCAAGTCCGCGGGCCCGTTCGTGGAGATTCCGCAGGCCTTCGTGACCAGGGGAACATGCGGAGCGAAAATCGAAACCAATGCCATTGTCGGCGATCGTCAGGTGCACCTCATAGTCCGTCGCATGTACCGTGGCCCACATGCGCCCGGCACGCGCATGGTGGACCACGTTGGACACGGCCTCGCGCGCCATTTGCAGCAGCTCCTGCACCAACGCAGGTGGCAGATGCAGGACCCCGTCCCCTTCCACGTGAAGCTCCGTCTCCAGCAGTGTATGGGCGCGCGTTTCGGCCAGCAAGGCTGTCATCGCCTCGGGCAACGACTGCGCGACATGCCCTGACTCCAGGCCCAGGATATACCCGCGGATGTCCTTCATCACGTTGCCCAAGCGGTCGATGGCCAGATCGATGCGACGCTGCGCCGCAGCGGGATCGACGTCTACCTCCTCCACCGCGGTCTCGAGTTCAAGGTTCACACTGTAGATCGACTGATTCGCACCATCATGCAAGTCCATGCGAATTCGCTCACGCTCGGCCGCAAGCGCAAGCGTGCGCACCTGCTCTGCCAGGCGCGCTTGCTCGATGACGGCGGCGGCATGGCCGGCTAGCATGGCAAGCAGTCGCTCATCCTCGGGGCTGAACTCCGCTGAGTCCACGGTGCCCGCCCCCTCGCAGACTCTGTCCGTCAGGTAAAGATTGCCGACGACGTGCCCGGCGTGGGCGACAGGCACGCCCAGGAGGCTTCGCATCGGCGGATGGCTAGGCGGGAAGCCGACCCTTCGGTTATCAGCGGCAATGTCGGGGACACGCAAGGTTACGCCCTCGGCGAGGATAACCCCGAGCAAGCCGTGCCCCTGCGGCAGCGCGCCCAGCTTGGCACGCTCCGCCGCGGTGAGACCGGCGGTGTAGAATGCATCAATGAATCCGTGCGGACCAAGCACGCCCAGCGCGGCATAACGTGCGCCGATTAGCTCACGCGCGAGCTCGACAAGCCGCTGCAGGACCTCCTCAGATGTGCGCGTGGAGGCGATGGCCAACGAGGCCTGGTGCAGGGCCTCGAGCTGGGCACGTAACTGGCGTTCGGTGGCGTAGCGGAGTTCCAGCTCCGCATACTGGCGCGCAAGATGGCGGTCCTGACGGCCAATGAGGCGAAAGATGGCGGTGGAAAAGGCCACCACGGCGCCGATCATGAGCACCCCTATCGCGGCGTATGCGACCATGGGCGGCCAGCCCCGGAGTAACGCCAGGCATACCGGGTAAAGGAGTGCCAAGCCGGCAAGCGGCAGGGCGATGCTCAGGAACCACAAGCCTCTGCGGCTGCGCTGTGTTGGATGTCGTCTCATCGTACATTCCGGCTTTTCCAGCCTGGAGCCCATAGGGACGTAGGTCCTTTTCTCAACATAACTCTGCCCCGGTGGGGCGCAATAGGGCCGAAAGTCACATCAATTCCGGGCCATTTGGCTAATAACCCCGAACTTAACTCTTAGTCCTCCCAGTTCGTTCGGCACATGGAGGCGGGAGATACGTAGTGAGTACACGACCGGGCTCGCGCTGCGATGGTGCAGTCGCGCCACGTCAGCGACGGGATTACGTCCACCGTTACCGACGATGGATAGGGTTTCAACCTGGAGGCGCCGCATTGGAACGAGCACCGCGGGCCGCGCAAACATTGTGCTTGGGCAGAAGAGGCAGGAAGCGACTTCACCGTGCATTGCGCCAGCGGAGCCGGCACCATTCTTCGCATAGTGATCCCGCCGGCGCTTGGCGCTGCAGGTGATCAGCAGTAAGGGAATTGCGAGGCCTTGCTGCACGATGGCAAGCCACCAGGTCGCCGCTCCAACCACCCTGACCGCGGTGCTGTGTGCAAGGAACGTCGCTACGGTGAGCGACTCGGCTGCATGCGGCTTGAGCTCGAACACGCCATCAGCCCGTTTCGCAGGATCGTCATGCCATAGGTTGGAACTGCCTCTAGCTGCGCACCGAATCAGGCCCAATGTCCGCGATGCGCCAGCCCTCCGGCTCCTGCACGCCCGGTACCGTTCTGAACTGGGCGCCCGCTTAAAGCCAATCCCGCGATCTCTGCATCCACCGGCAGAAGGCCCAAGAATTGCGTGCTGTCAGGTCGCCAATGTTGTTGGCGATGCGTCCAATTCTGTCGTCGCCGGCAATAACGGCGGCTACCGTGCCAGGAGCCAGGAACGGTCGGGAGGACCCATTGCCGACCTGCCGGCCGTAGACGACGCGCGAGTGGGTTTGGGGACTTTCGGCCCCCGTATTGTGGGCCTCATGGTCCTGGGATGCCGGTGGTACGCGGCCTATGCTGGACTCGTTGGGGGTGCACTCCCGGGAGGAGTGCCGTGAGTTTGGGTGCTTCAGAGGGAGATTGCTGACATGGTCCAATGCAATGACTGGGCCACTACAAGGAGATTGTGATGCGCGGCCAGGTGCCCCGCACACCGTAAGGAGTACGAACATGATCGGAACAATTCTAGTACCGTTAGACGGCTCGCCGCTCGCCCAGCAGGGCGTCTACGCTGCGTGCCGCGTGGCCAGGGAGACGGGCGCAGAGCTGCTGCTACTGACCGCTGTGCCGTTCTCAGTACATGCCGGCGCCGATGAACGCAGGAAGGAACTCGCCGCGTTGGCCGAAGCGCGGCAGCACTTACTTTACCACCAACAGGCGGTTGCGCAGACTGGGATCACCGCCCGTATCCTGCTGCTTCCGGGCGACCCCATACGGGCGATACTATTCGCGGCGGAAAACGAGGGCGTTGGGCTGATCAGCATGGCGACGCACGGCCGATCTGGTCTGCGACAGGTGCTGCTCGGATCGGTGGCCGCAGCGGTGGTGCGGGACACGCGTCTACCAATCTTGCTCAGCAGGGTGCGCGAATGGCCGCCCCTTCACAAGTCCACGCCCTACCGCCGCATCCTGATACCTCTGGAGGGCACGCCCTTCGCCGAGGCCGCACTACGCTACTCGCAGGCGCAGGGGTTGGGCCGTGCCGGCGAACTGCTGCTGCTGCGAGCAGTGAAGTGCGCGCAGATCCAGGCCGTCGGGCCAATGGTGCCTGGCGAAGAGATCATGTCACTGTATGAGAGTGCGGAGCAGGAGAACGCACGACGCCTGCAGGAGGCGGATGCCTACCTGCGCGGGCTGGGCGCTACCCACCTACAGGACCAGCCCTATCGGATGGTGGTCGCAACGGATACTCCTGCCTCGGCCATAGCGGACACGATCGAGCGGGACTGTGCAGACTTGGTCGTGCTGGCGACCCACGATCGGCATGGCGTGGATCGGCTGCTGCACGGCAGCGTGGCGCAGGCGGTGCTCCAGCACGCCAAGGTGCCGGTCTTGCTACTTCATGGCGCTAGCGATGCGACAAAACTCGAAGTCGCCGCGACGAATCAGCAAGCTGAAGAACCGGCTCCCATCGACGTCCGTAGAGAGCAGATCGTCCAGGATCAACTTGGCCACGTGACGGTGGATAGTACGCGGCTATAACACTGCACAGCCTGGCAGCGCGCGAAAGTTGTTAATCGCTGGAACGAGAAGATTACCGCCAGACGGTACATAACAGGAACTGCCGGCTTGCTGCGTGGGCAGCTGCCGTGACGTGGAGGATACGAAAGTGAACACAATCCTGGTACCGCTGGATGGCTCCCCTCGTGCAGAGCTCAGCCTGACGCCCGCCTGTGACCTGGCACGGCTAACCGGAGCAACTATCGTACTCGTCCACGCGATTCCGTTCTTCAATGGGAGGCATGCGAAACAGGTTGCCGAGCGGGTCAGCGCAACCGAGGCGCTGGACTACTTGGCGACCGTACAGTGTCGTCTTGGTCGCGAAGGGCTTGCGGTTCAGACCGAGACGCTCCCCGGCAACCCGTTCCAGACTATCCAATTCGCGGCGCTCAAGCACGATGCGGATCTGATCGCCATGACCACGCACGGTCGGACGGGCATACAGTCGGCGCTCATGGGTTCGGTTGCGGTCAGCGTACTGCAGCGGAGCGAGTGTCCCGTGCTGCTGGTGCCGGCACGCACACCAGATGCGTCCGTGCCGTCGCCGATCCATCGCCGGATCCTGGTGCCGCTCGACGGCACACCCCTCTCGGAGGCTGCCCTGGCCTACGTGACTGGGGAAGGACTGGCCCGCGGGGCCGAGACCGTCCTGCTTCGTGTGGTCGGAGAGGAAGACTTACCCGGCATGCTCCCCGTTTCGGGCTTTGTCGGACCTGAAATCATCGAGCTCGCTGAGGCGCAGGTGACGAAGCAGCGAACGCTGGTCGAAGAGTACCTGCGTTGCACCGCCGAGCTGTACTTAGTTAACGCGCGGCGGCAAGTGCACGTGGGCTACGGTAATCCGGCGAGTGAGATCACGACGTTCGCCGCCAATTTGAAGGTCAGCCTCATCGTCATGGCGACTGCCGGACGGCATGGCTTCGACCGGTTGGTACATGGGAGCGTCGCGGGACAGGTACTACGCCATTCGCCGGTGCCGATCCTGCTCGTCCACGACCTGCGACACAGGTAACGTGCGTTGAGTAGGATTTGAACTGTCGTGGAATCACTAATTCTGGGACGCCTACGTTGGAGAGCGTACGGGTACGAGTACCGCCAGACCCAGGATGCTTCACTGTCACCTGAGCCTGCTAGGGGGTCCGTGTGCCCTCCGATGGCCGGCTAGCACATTCGCGTCAATATCTCGCTGGTCACCGTAAGACCGAGCAGCGATTCACCGTGAGAGCCTGTGTCGAGGGGGATGACCAGCTCCCGCCCGCCGGCCCTTAACCCAAGGCTATACGCAATGAGGGAGGCGAGGCGTTGCGTGGCCACCGTCTCATCGTCTAGTACGCTCAAGAAGAGATCGTTGTCGTCACGAGCTGTGATCAATCTGAGTGTGACCGACCAAATGTCCCCGCGATAATAGGTAACGCTTGACCCGGCGACTGGGGCCATGAAGCTCTGGTCGAGCGAAAGCGCATGGCACAAGCTTCTGAAAAGGGGAACCGGCGATGGTTATTACTGACCTACGCATGACGTTATATGGTCTGAATGGTGAAGAAGACGCCGCTGCAGCGGTTGAGGATGCCCTGCGCTGCCTGCCCGGCGTGGTCCATGTGGCGGTCGATCTTGCTGCTGCCCAGGCACACATTTGGTACGACCAGTCACAAGTGCTTCCAAGCATGCGTAGTGCTGCGGTCGTGCGCGGGCTATGTCGGCTTGAGATAGTACGGGTTCGGATCACCAATGAGTAGCCTGGCAACCGTCTAGCTCTTTCCTATGCCCAGAAAGCGTTCGATGAGTCGGGCTCGCCAGACGATGCGCACCAGAAAGAGCCATACAACCACCGCCACGATGATCAGCGGAATGTACGGCATACCCAACGGCGATAGGGCGAAGAGCGTCCGCAGCGGCCCTACCGCGGAAATGATCAGATACGCCAGCATCAGCCCAATGGCCAGCAGCGTTGGCTTCCAGTCGCCACTCAGCCTTTCGCCACCCGCCCACCACTCCGTCGGCGGCTCGACGAAGATGACGAGGAACAGCCCGCAGAAGACCAAGAATGCCGATAGGGCTGTCTGCGCGAACGGCTCGCTATTGATGATCGCGTGCTGTATCGACGCCTCCGGCGCACCTACCGTCAGCCCAAGCGTCCACAAATTCAGTATTATCGTGCCGTAATACACCAATAGCCCGATGAGGCTTGAAAATATCGCGGCCGGGAGGACGAAATGCAGCAGGTCGCGCAGTAGGTTGGCTCGTTGATACACGCCGGGCCGAGCCCACAATGCGAGCATAACGCTCGGAATGCCAACTGTGAGCAGGGTAATGACCGAGACGTTTCGCACCGCGAGTGGAAAAATGCCTACCACCAGCGCGGAGACGATCACGAGCGCTACGGTGCTGATGCGCGTCAGAAAGAGCTCAAGGATGTTTTGCATGCCGTTGAGTATCCGCTGCCCCTCTAGAACCGCAGGTGCAAGCGCGGCAAAGGAGTCGTTCACCAGCACGATATCCGCCACTGCCCGCGTCGCCTGGCTCCCGCTCTCCATGGCAATACCGAGGTTGGCTTTCTTGAGCGAGAGCACATCGTTGACGCCGTCTCCGATCATCGCGACGTAGTGGCCCTGATCCCGCAACGCTTCGACCAACCGCTCCTTCTGTTGCGGTGTGATTCGCCCAAAGATCGTCGCTTCCTGTGCGGCCTGAGCGAACGCAGCCGGGCCCATCTGTTCCATTTCCAGGCCGGAAACGAGCTTGACGTCCGGGTCGAGGCCCGCCTGCCTCGCCAGCGCCCCAACCGTTTCCGGGTTGTCACCGGAAATGATTTTGGGTGAGACGCCCGCCGCGTTGAAGGCCGTCAGCGTTTCCCGTGCCTCCGGGCGTAACTCATCGCTCAGACCAACAAGCCCGAGTGGGAGCATTTCGTCTGGGAGCCGCGAATCGTCACCGCGATCCTCCAACAATGAGGGGTCCGGATGGTAGGCAATCAGCAGCACCCGCAGCCCGCGATCGGTCCAGGAGCGCGCCTGGGCAGTGAGGGTCTGCCAATCTGCTGAGTCCGGCCCGTATCTGGTTGTCATGTATGGTTGGAGGAATTCCGGCGCGCCGAAAGCATAGATGCCTCGCGACGGCTTGCTGGATGTTGCCGCAGACGACGGGTCGTCCAGTGCTACGGCACTCCACTTGCGCGCCGACGAAAACGGGACCTCGGCCAACAGTGGCCAAGGCTCAGCAGGTACGGCCTTCGCGATCGCCTCACTGGTCTTGTTGTGGGTGGTGGCGCTGGCCACCATCGCCCCAAGTGCGCGCTTCAAATCCTGCAGTTCCATCCCGAGTGGGAGGAGCTCGGTCACCTGGAGGTGATTGGCGGTGAGTGTCCCGGTCTTGTCGAGGCACAGCACGTCGACATTGCTCAGCGACTCCACGGCATTTGCTTGCTGGACTAACGCGCCAAACCGCACGATGCGCACGGCGCCGAGCGCATAGGCAATGGCGATCGAGAGGAACAATCCGTTTGGCACCAGTCCCACCAGAATCGTTGCCTGGCCTACCGACTCCCGGAACGGAACGACCTTGACCAACGCATTGAAGATGAGCAGTAGCTGAAGATATAAAACGATAAGCAGCATGATCCGGATCACCAGGTTGATTTGCTTCTGCAGGGGCGTCAGGACGCGGCGGAAGCTGCGCGCTCCGGTAGTGATCTGGTTCGCCAGACTTGCGCTCCCAACCTTCTCCACCTCGTAGTAAGCTCCTCCGTTGGCACAAAAGCTGCCCGAATAGACTGGGTCGCCAGGCACTTTGGGCACGAGGTCGGACTCGCCGGTAAGCTGCGATTCGTCGACTCGCATTCGCCCGGAAAGGACCTTCCCATCGAGCACGATCTGGTCCCCTGCGCCGGCCTTCAGCACATCACCTATGACCAGCACGTCTGGCGAGAGCGCACGCTCTTGCCCATCGCGGATTGTGGTGGCGGTCGGGCGGGTGAGCAGGGCGATGCGGTCGAGCGTGCGCTTGGCCCGAACCTCCTGCACCACGCTAACCAGTATGTTGACGGCGATCACGCTGACCGACACCAGAGCATCAAGTGGGCGGCCCACCAATACCAGGGCGGTTCCCAGCAGGAAGAGGATATTATTGATGAACGTGAAGACGTTCTCGCGGACAATCTGGGTGTAGGTGCGGCCGGTAGGTGGCGGCGCGGCGTTGCCCTGGCCGGCAGCACGTCGTGCTGTTGCCTCCTGTCCAGACAAGCCCTGTATAGGTAGGGCCGCCTCATCGGGAGGCTGGGCGGATTCGACACTGCGTGTTCCAGCGTCAGCCGGATGAGACATAATGCGCTCCAACCATCCGGGCGGCGACAGTGACGATCAACGCAGGCCCGCGGCCGTCACGAGCAGATCGCGCACCGGACGGGCACCGCGATCGGCGCTCTTTCGGACTAGGCGGGGTCACCCAGCCCGCGGCTCCGTCCGCACGTCTGCTGCCTTTAACGCGCAGGGGCCGATTTGGATTCCAGTAGGCCATACCCCTCTCGCCGGAGGTCATCCGCGGTTGCATAGCGTAGATCAATTTCGATGATCATACCGCCAGGTAATTTACAGTAGTTGTACGCAGCGGTTGCATTTACTGTCGAGCGCGGCAAACGGCAAAACGGCGATCGCTACCTCTTGCACGAAGACGTGCAGGACAACGTCTCGCACTGTAGCGAGCAGCTTTGCCAATCGGACGTCGCCGCGATTTCGCCGGTGCTGTTTTGAGTGGAGCTATCGTGGCGCGGAGGCATACAATTTCACGCAATAAGAAGCGTTGGAGCGATCTCACGCCAACTCAACGGGTGAGCATCATACTTGCCGGCGCGGTCCAGCTTACCCTGCTTGTCGCAGCGCTCACCGACGTCCGCCGCCGGCCGGAGAGCGAGATCAATGGTGGGAAGCGGCTGTGGACAGCACTCTCCTTCGTAAACTTCATTGGTCCCATTGCCTACTTCGTCTTCGGGCGCAAGCGGCCGGTTACGGAGACGGCGATGCGCCCTCCGGCATAAGGCGACCGCTACTCGCAGTGACCATCCCAGCCGCCCGAGGGCAGTGCCGCATCGTCAT
>JAQBPC010000321.1 GCA_028287725.1 Chloroflexota bacterium
CACATCATCCGAACGGGTGAGGGTTAACGGCAGAATCGGCTTAGGCCTATGGCTGAGCCAGGCGACTCGCGGATGACCAAGCAGCAGAACCGAATGATTCGTGGCCTGTGTTGCCTTACAGCAGAGCCATGTACTATGAATCTATACAGCTCTCCTGGCAGTCTCCACACATCGGGATATCATATACGCTAGCTTAAGATGAAGTACACTGTGGTGTGCATCTCCGCACTGGTGGGTGAAGCACATGCCTGAGGAACGGACGGTCTCTCATCTCGTGGTCGTCGGCTCCTCCGCAGGTGGGGTCGAGGCCCTGCTGTCGCTGGTGGCGACACTCGATAGCGATTTTCCGGCGCCAATTGTTTTTGCCCAACACCTCGACCCGGCACGCGAAAGCCACCTTGGTGAAATCCTGTCTCGTCGAAGCATTCTACCCGTTCGTACCGTGGACCATCGTACGCCACTGGAAAACGGTGTAGTCTTCGTCGTTGCCGCAAACCAGAACGTAGGCATCTCCGACCACGAGTTGTGGCTCGATGAAGCAGCCGGCGGCAGGAGTAAGCCGTCCATTGACCTGCTCTTCAATACGGCAGCCACTGTCTTCGGGGAGCATCTGATTGCCGTCGTGCTGACCGGAACCGGCTCGGATGGCTCCGCGGGCGCACGCAGGGTAAAAGAGATGGGCGGAACAGTCGTAATTCAGAATCCGACCACGGCCTCGTTCGGAGGTATGCCCCGCTCGTTGGCGCCGAATACCGTGGACATCGTGACGGAGCTCGAGAATATCGCGCCGCTGCTGAAAGACTTGTTGGCGCGCGAAGATAAGCCGCTCCAGAATGAGGAAGCACTGCTTCGCGAGTTTCTCACAAAGATACGCCAGCACAGTGGCATTGATTTCTCGAGCTATAAGACGCCAACTATCCAGCGACGTCTCCATCGACGCATGGTTGCGACCGGATGGCAACGATTGCAGGATTACCTGACATATACTGAGCGTACGCCGGCGGAGTATCAACGGCTGATCAACTCATTTTTGATCAAAGTGACGGAGTTCTTCCGCGACCCCGAGCTGTTTAAATACTTGCAGGAGATTCTGCTACCCCAACTAGTCGAAGAGGCGCGCCAACGCGGCAATCAGCTTCGTCTCTGGTCCGCGGGATGCTCGACAGGGGAGGAGGCATACACTCTTGCGATATTGGTCAGCGAGGCGTTGGGAGACGAGCTGGACGACTTCTCAGTGCGGATTTTTGCTACCGATCTGGACCGCGAGGCCATAGCGTTTGGCCGGCGCGGCATATATCCGGCAAATTCGCTCAGTAATATGCCTCCTCAGTACATCGAAAAGTATTTCACGAAAACCGACGACAGCTACGAGCTCAGCAAGAGCGCCCGTGGTCTCGTAATATTCGGGGAACACGACCTTGGGCAGCGCGCGCCATTCCCCCACATTGACCTGGTACTGTGCCGAAATGTGCTTATGTACTTCGTTCAAGAGTTGCAGAAGCGCGCGCTTGAGCTGTTCGCCTACTCCTTACGTGACCATGGGTATTTAATTCTGGGCAAGGCTGAGACGTCGTCCGCGGTTCCAGGGCTGTTCCAGCCTGCCAACCCAGGGCTCAAGGTGTATCAGCGCCAGGGTGAGCAGCGGCTTCCACCGTCGATTGGTGGCGAAAATGCATTTCGCACGCAGCGGCTCCATACCCATCGTCCGGTAGGGGAAGCGGCCTCCGAGTCGCGAGGACAACGGAGTGTCGAAGTCTCGATCGACGCTTCGCAGGCCGAAATGCTTATGGACTTACCCGTCGGCGTCGTCGTGATGGACAAACGTTACGACATTGAGGCTATCAACAGCCTGGCGCGACGATTGCTCGGCATTCAAACGGAGGCAATTGGCGAGGACTTTCTCCACCTGCTGCAGAACATACCGACAAAACCCCTGCGCTCCATGATAGATGCGGCCCTACGAGGGGAAGCGCCGGCCGCGATAGAGGAGCTTCAAGTAGAGATTGCCGCACTGGGTGAGACACGTTTCCTCCAGATCCTTTGCTCGCCCCGCAGAGCACATACCATTGAAAGGCACGTAACCGGTGCCGTATTAGTAGTGAACGACGTGACCCTGGCCGTGATCCAGCGGCGCACGAATGAGGGGATTGAGTCACGTCGTAACCACGAACGAGACAAGGCGGAGCGTGAGCGGAACCAGGTCACTGCCCGACAGGAAAAGCTGACTGAGGAGCTTACAAGCAGCAACAGGGAATTGCTTGATGCGAACGAGCAGTTAACCAACGTGATAGTTGCGCTGCGGAAGGCAAATGAAGAGTTCATGCTTGGCAATGAGGAGACACAAGCAGCCACCGAGGAAATGGAGACACTCAACGAGGAGTTGCAGGCAACGAACGAAGAGCTTGAAACCCTGAACGAGGAATTGCAGGCAACTATCGAAGAGTTAAACACTACGAATGATGACCTCACGGCCCGCGGTACCGAGCTGCTCGATCTGTCCGAATCCCTGGAGGATCAACGGCGGCGTCTGTCGACGATTCTCATTAATATGGGTGAGGCTGTCATGGTTCTCGACCAACATGGTCGCCTAGTGCTTACGAGCGATATCTTCAACCAAATGTTTGCCGGTGCCGGGGTTAAGTTTATCGCCGAGGACGAAAACGGAGAGCGGCTGCCGAGCTCGGAAACTCCGCAAGCTAAGGCTGCCCGGGGTGAGGTCTTTCAAATGGATTTCACGCAAACCGATTCCGAGGGCAACCGACACTGGTTCGAGGCGCGGGGTCAGCCTATTAACCCGGATTCGGCCGGCAGCGACAGCGTAATGGTCATCCGCGATGTGACGGACCGCGGGCTGCTTCAGCTTCAAGACGAGTTTATGGCGATGGCAAGTCACGAGTTGCGCACGCCACTTACCGCATTGCAAGGCTACCTTGAGATGATGGTACGGAGACTGGATGCAAGCCTCTCGAACGCGCAAGTGAAGAGCTATGCTGCGAATGCATTGAGCCAAACAAAGCGGCTTGGATCGCTCGTACGCGATTTGACGGATGTCAGCCGATTGCGCACCGGGAAGTTGAGTTATCAGCGAGAGCATGTGGACCTGGTCCCACTTGTGCAACACGTGATCGATACGACCGAGACCCTCTCGCACAGCGCCGAGATTCATGCCGACCTGCAGCATGAGCCACTCATGGTGTTTGGCGATAGGGCCCGTTTGGAGCAGGTCGTGCTCAATTTGCTCACGAATGCAATTTCGCACGCGCCCAACGCATCAGTTATCGATGTTGCAGTACTGCTGAACAATGATATGGCAGAGATCAGCGTCCACGACACCGGGCCAGGCATTCCCGAGGAACACCGCCCGCGCGTATTTTCACGCTTCTACCAGGTCGCAAGGGAGGACCAATATCGGGCCGGCGGCCTTGGCCTTGGGCTGTTCCTTGTCCGAACGATTGTGACTGAGCACGGCGGAACCGTCGATTTCACGTCGGAGATTGGCGCGGGCACGACATTCACCGTAAACCTACCGATAGCTGATGATGCAAACCCTGAAGCGGAGCAAAGCGAGTTTCCCGCAGACGTACCCGGATAAGTCGTCCACGTGCAGAGGGCTGCATGCTCACGCGAAACCGTGACAGGAACCAATCACACGAGGAACATTGCGACCGGGGATACGCCCAATGGAGACGCCAATGAACGATGACATACGTGACGAGTCGGTCCTCGACAAAATGACTATGGGAATCATCTCTTCTGAAGAGCTAGAAGACGCGGAACGCTCAATTCGTGAGTTACATTCGGAAACACACCTCGTCAGCATCATGATCTTGCAAGCCAGTGCGCGTATCGACCAGCATGAAGCGGCCTGTCTCGATTTATATGATCAGGTCGAAGCGACGGCCGCCAAAGTCAAAGCTCAGCCGGAAGCCGCGCACGATCTGCGGCGTCTCACCGTCGCCGCGCATCGGCTGTTAACCGAGCAGGCCGGATCGCACGACATCACCCGAAATTTGCTCAAGCAGACCCACGCTCGGCTAGCGCGATCCGCGGTTACATCAGAGCAGCTGCAAGAGGTTCTGATGCGGATTGCTCGAACTGCCTAAGACGAAGGGGCCGACGGGCTTCGTCCGACAATCAGGGTAGTCCCGGCAGGCCGCCGACACTGGTGCGATTTTCTTCCTCTTGATACGTTTGCAACGCTTCAGGACCGAGTTTGGTCGCCCAAGCTTGGAGTTGCGACCGCTCTGTCTCAAACGTGTAGCGCGGTATGCCGAATCCGCACGAATCTGAAATACGTGCGAGTGTTACTTTAATCACCGATCGCACCCCTGGGTAGGCCGGGAAGTTTTCGACCAGTGTCGCGAAGTCTTCCGCCTCTGGCAATACGACCGTTCCATAGCCATGCAACCGGAGGATACGCGGCGGGCCCTCGAACGCACAGAACATCAGCACTATTCGGCCATTCTCGCGCAGATGCGCCACTGTCTCGATGCCGCTGCCGATGAGGTCCAGGTAGGCAACGGTATGGGGGTCGAGGATTCGGAACGTGTCGAGCCCCTTGGGGGACAAGTTCAAAAGACCATCCTCCTCAAGCGGCGCGGTAGCTACGAAGAAGACTCGCTGGGCCTGAATGAATGCTGCGTTACGCTCGTCAAGGTCTGAAAAGACTTTACCCACGCTTCACCTCGGCTCTCTACACAGCGCGCCATGAAGTGCAGCAACAGCGCTGCGCATTGGCATGGCCGACTTGTCCGACGATCTCGACGGCAATTGTGCCGATATGGTGTCGGAGTATAGCAAACCGGCGATCTGCGGTACAGCCGCGCCCTGATTTCAGCGGTCTGAGAGCTTTAGCTTCTGCCGCTGGTTTGACAGTTTTACGCCATACCTCGTATCTTTCCGACACAAGGGCGTAATCGAGTTATCCGATACGGTACATAGGAATTTCGGTGCAGCCGAGCGCGGAGGACGCAAGCCATGGAACCCAAGTGCCAGGAGCCGGAGCCGACCGCTGCTTCGTCCCTTGTGCTGTCCGCCGATGAAGAACAGATTGTCAAAGCGATCCTCGATGCGCTGCGCCGGATCAAGCACGGATCGGTTCAGCTTGTCGTCCAGGATAGCCGGGTCATTCAAATCGATACTGTCGAAAAACGACGACTCGCTGGAAAGCGCTGAATCAGGTCGACC
>JAQBPC010000328.1 GCA_028287725.1 Chloroflexota bacterium
GAACCACGCGGCCGGCCTGGTGGTCGAACGCCGTCTGAATCGTCCGCCCCTCCGCGATTAACCGACCATCGACGCTATCCCGGATGCGGTACTCGAACGCGAAGCTGCTGCGGCGCATATGGCTGACGCGTACGGCCGCGTGCAGCACCTCGCCGAGCAAGGCCGGCGAGCGGTAGTGGCAGGCGGCGTCGACGATCACCAGCCGCATATCGCCGAGGGTGACCGGTTTTTCGGAGACGGCGCGCAGATAGCCGATACGCGCGATCTCAAAATAGCTGAAGTATGTGGCGTTGTTGACGTGCCCGAGCGCATCCAGATCGCTAAAGCGCACCTCGATGGGGATGATCAAGCGGAAACTATCGGCGTCCATGCGGGGAGTGTGTGCTTTCTTGCTAGAACAGAGCAATACGCCGGATCCGCAATACGGTACCTCAACCACTTATCCGGAGCATGTAGGCCCCGTTGTCGGTGGCGGCGTACAAGATCTGGGTTGGTCCGGGTCGCATCACCAGGTTGGTAATTGGTTTGGGGCTACCGGACCCCAGCGGTACCCAGGTCGTGCCGCCGTCGCCTGTGACGTATACGCCGGTGTCGGTACCAAGATAGACGCGGCCAAGCGTACGGCGGTCGAGCAACAGCGCCGCGGCGGTGCTGCCGGCGGTGACGCCGGTGATCTCCGTCCAGGGACCGGACGATCGCGGCGCTACCCAGCCGCCGTCATCGGCCGCGCCGGCGAAGAAGCGAGGCGTTGCGGTACTCGTCGACGCAAGGGCCAGAACACCCGCCGATGAAGGAGCACCGGGCACCGCGCGCCATACCTTTGCATCGGCTTGTGCGCTGTAGAGTTGCCAGGAACCGCCTTGTACGGCGGCGAGGAACTGATTCTCCGCCGCCGACCAATACACGGTGGCGAATCCCTGGCTGCCCGCTGTCAGCACACGATGCCAGTGCCGGCTATCGTCGGTACTGCGGAAGATGCCGTCGTCACCCGCCGCCAGGATCACGCCGCCGTGCTCGGCAAGGACCCGCAGTGGGTGACTACTAAACGGTTTTCCCAGGCGCTGCCAGTGACGGCCGGCATCGTAGGTGCGGTAGAGCTGGCCATTCGCGGCAGCGGCGAGCAGCCCGCGACCGTCGTCGAGCGACAATAGGTCCAGAATAGTCAGTTTGCGCAGCGCGGTGCCGCTGCGCTTCCAGGTTTGCTGGTCGTCCACGCTGCGCCAGACACCGGTGCTGGTCGCGGCCCACAGGACGTGGCGGTTGTGTGGCTGGAACAGCAGCCGGTGCACCGCCATGCCGCGCAGTCCCACCGGTTGCCAAGTGCCGGTCGGCAGCGCCGGCAACGAGGCCCCTACAGGGGAGAGGGCCGTTATGGACGGCGGCGCATCCGCCCCCAGGGCCGCGGTGGCGCCGATCACCAGGGCACCGAGCGCTGTGCCGATTCGCAGGTTACGACCCATGCGAACCAGAGCGCCAAGGCTCTCGAGGCGCTGCCGCTGAGCCCAGATACGCTCGAGATACCCGCCCTGAACAATCAAAATATAGATGGTAAGGGCCAGCGAGCCGGCGGTCAGCAGCATCTTGAGCAATAGCGTGTTGCCGTATGGGTTGCCATGGAGGTGCGCTTGCGTGCCAACGTGTTCCTGGGCGGCAAAGATGCCCGTGATCACCAACCCCACGATACCGGCACCGGCGAAGGCGGTATAGCGGCGGAGCAGCCCGAGGAAAAGCGGCGCCCGCTTATCGAGATCCTGATGGTCGAGCACCGGCAAGGCGGTGAGCACGAGATAGGCCATGCCGCCAATCCAGGCGGCGGCCGCGAGGCTGTGCAGCCACTCCAACAGTACGGCGGAGAGGGTGATCGAGGGAATGCCGACGGCGTGGCCGGATGCAGCCAGCGATAGCAAGAATAGTGCGGCGATTGCCAGGTGCCCCCAGCGACCCAGCGTTGGCAACTGCTGGGCGGAAAGGCGGACAGCACTCGACTTGACGTTCTGGCGCTTGGTGGCCCCGGCAATGCGCGGCGGCTTTCGTTCCCCGGCCGGTGGTCGTCGCAGGTCGAAGAGCGCGATCAGCGGCAGCACAAGAGCCAGAAGGCGTGCCAGACCAAGGTGGCCGGAGAAGATGCCGAGGCCGCCGATGAAGGACACGCGGCCGGCGGAGATCACCTGGGCCACCGCGAGCAACCAGCTAAACAGCAGGAGACCGAGAAGAATCGCCACCAGGCGGTACCGTACGCCGCGCGCGTGGGCCTCGATCGTGGTAAGCCATGCGCTCTCGCCCGAGAGATTGGCCCGGCTGGATGAGGTGCCGAGCGGCATCTCGAGCATGACGCCGCCCGCCCAGGCCAGCGCGACGAACAGGAGCAGCCACTGGGTCAGCATGGCAAGCAGGTTGATCGCGTTCAGCGCACCGGCGCCGTGCGCGGCGACTCTGTTGGAAAGATCGCCGGCCGCCGAGACATAGCCAACGGCGAACGCGAAGGCCCCGGCAATCACCTTGCCATCCAGAGCCGAGACGGAGTTCCAGTAGACGCGGTACGTGCCGCCGCCGCGGGATTGCAGGTGTACGGTGAGCGAACGATCGTTTGGCAACAGCTGGACGGCGCCGGTCGTCGCGCTGCCGCCATCCGGACCGCTCACCCTCAGGTTTGCCTTGCCGGCTGCGAGATTCTCACTGAAGGTGAGGGTCAGCGTGGCCGGCACGGCAGGAATAAAGCTTCCCGGCGCGACACTGGACCGCTGCAGCACGGCATGGGCCAGGGCGATCGAGGTGGGGCCTGCCGTCAGCAGCCCGATGGCGGCAAGCAGCGCCACCAGCAGGCCCAGAGAAGCTCTGGCGGTGCGACGGGAGGCTGGAAGTATAATGGCTCGGCGGTCGCTAACGCTACGACCCGCCACTGAGCGTATAGCTATTCCCGACGGTAGTCAGTGGCGCAGTCGGAGAGACAGCCACGACTACCTGGCTGGATCCAACCGGAACAGTTAAGCTGCCGCGACCGGCAGCATCTACGGGCATGCGAACGACGGTGGTTGCGGCATGCGGATGGACAATCATCGCCTGCACGATCCAGTGCTCTGCCAGGGTATTCCCCGACCGTACCCAACCGGCAGATTGCCAGCTCGCACGCGACGTGTCGCCATTGAAGCCAATCTCCGGCACCTGCACGTGCGCGATCGCAATCCCCTGGCGATTGTATTCGTCGTCGGTAACTTGCTCGAAACGTACCAGGACGGTCTTTCCCGCATAGGGTGAGAGATCGAGCTGCTCGTTCACCCAACAATGCTGCGGCTTCGAAGCGGCAGAGCAGCTCGTACCGGTGTAGCCATTGCCGATATTGGCGCCGTTGGGGTTGCCGTTGGTGGTATGCGTGGTGTGCTGTGTGTACCAGGTCTTGCCACCATCGGTGGATACCTCGACATAGCCGTAGTCGTAGTCTTGCTCCAGCTCATACCAGAGTTGGTAGTGAAGCGTGGCATGGCGGACTGCATGCAGATCGAGTGGCGGCGTGGTGAGCGTGGTATCCACGCCATCGCCACGGTTGCTCCACCAAAAACCGCCGGAAGGCGCCACCGTGCTCAGCATGGAAACCGTGGGTTGTCCGTTGAAGTGCAAGGTGACCGGCGAGCTGCCTCCCGTGCTGATCGAGGTGTAGCTCGCGGAGTACTGGGGCAGGGTCGCGTGGTTGCTGAACGGGAGGGCTGCCGTTGTCACGACTTTGGCTTTCTCCGCCGTGTGGGTGTAGCCATAGCGCCCGCCGGCGATGGACCGATCGTTCAGGTAATTCGCGATCACCCAATCGGCAAACACGTCGTCGGCACGCTGATGGTAGCCAAGCTTGGCCAGCACATCGTCGAACAATGCCATGTTGCTGTAGTTCCGATCCGCCAGCTCCGCCTGGGTAAAACGCGCGCCGCCATAGTGCTCGTACAGGTAGAGCATCCACATGTAGCCGCCGCCGTAATAGGGACTGTAGTTGACGGGATCCCAGGCGTTGAGCTGGAAGCCGGGAGCGTTGGCCTTTGCCGCGGCAAAACCACTGTCGCCATACCCATTCAGCTGTTCCGCCAGAACCGAGCTGCCCTCATTGATCCAGGCTTCATCGGCCGGGTGCAGGTTGAAGTGGATCATGTGCTGGAACTCATGGGCAAGGACGGAGTCGTAACCGTTGGTGCCGGGCTGTACCGCGCCAAGGTTCATATACACCATCTTGCGCTGGTTGCTGTAGGCGTTCACCACGCGCGGGAACAGGTCCTCGCCGGAAAAATACCCGGCGACGTCGGGCACTTGTCCATTGAAGATGGTGATATGGGCATCGTTGTCCACGCCGGGCGACCATTCCTTCCCGAAAAGGGTGTGGTCGTTAGGGTAGCTGTGGCGCTCGAAGGTATCGGCCGATCGCTGCAGGGCCTTCAAATCCAGCTGGACGCCTTGCTGCGCATAGAAGTACGCATGTGCTGTCTTTAGCACAAGCGTCGCAGGCTGCAGCACGTACCCACTCTTATTGCCGTTACCGATATAGAAGCGGGCGACGCTTCCCACGGGGTAATCCGTAGGCTTGGAGTTTACATAAGGATTGACGGGCGTGGTCGTATGCAGCTTGAGCCGCGCGGTAATCGCGTACAGATCCCGTGGGGACCGCGGCGTGGTGGTCAGAATACTGTCGAGCGCTGCCGGGCTTGGTAAGACAACTGCGGTGGTAGCGGTGTAGCCCCGCGTGGCAGGCGCCAAGCCCACGGCCAACAGCACGGCGGCGAGGCCGCGAAGCGGGACGAAACGAGCCATTCGCTATCGATGCTCCTTGAATCATGCGTGTTGCATCTCGAGGCAGGCACGCCGATCTCAACCGGTCTTGCGTTGTTGGGGAATATACCAGAATGCGCGGGTACAGCGAATCGGCAGGGCGATGCCAAACCCTTCCCCGCCCAATGATTGCCTAGCCCGGAAGGCGCCCAGGTAGGTCTTCGATGCGATCTGGAAGCCATGGCCTTTAGGAAACCACGCCGTTCACGGCGGGGAGGCTCACAGTCCTCGCCAAGCCTCAGGCTTCAGCCCGCTTCCTACTTAGCGCCGGCGATCGTCGCAAACACACCCGAAAAACACGTGATAGAGCAACCAATCCTGCCATATCGTTCGACCATGCACGGGCGCCCCGTGCAACGGTTGCGGCCCGGATACGCGCGGGGTAAGGCGGGCAAAGGTATCATGAGCAACAGAAAGAGCACACGCTAGGCGTGAAAGACGAGTGTGTAGATGGGATGTAAGCGAAGATGATAAATCCCGCAATCTTCAAGGCGTATGACGTGCGCGGCACCTACCCCGACCAATTAAACGAGGAAGCCGCGCACGCCATTGGCGGCGCATTAGTCGCGCACCTTGGCGTGTCGCACGTAGCAGTGGGGCGCGATATGCGCGTATCGGGTCCGGCATTGTCGGCAGCGTTGATCCGCGGGATAGTCGAGCAGGGCGCGGACGTGACGGAGATCGGTCTGTGCAGCACCGATGAGCTGTACTTCGCCGTGGGGAAGTTCGGGTACCCGGCGGGCGTCATGGTCTCCGCCTCGCACAATCCCGCCAATTACAACGGCTTCAAGTTTTGCCGCGAGAACGCCATCCCGATCAGCTCCGAGACGGGCCTGGACGCGATTCGCGACATTGCGCTGAAGGGGCCGCTCCAGCCCAAGCCTACCCAGGGCACGGTGCACACCCGCGACGTGCTGGCGGACTTCGCCAGGCATGTGCTGAGCTTCATCGACCCTGCGAAAGTACGGCCACTGCGCCTGTGTATCGACGCGGGCAACGGCATGGCTGGGCTTGTGGTACCCGCGGTCTTCAAATCCCTGCCATGCGAGGTCACGCCGCTCTTCTTCGAGCTCGACGGACGCT
>JAQBPC010000346.1 GCA_028287725.1 Chloroflexota bacterium
AGCGTGGACCCGTAATGAGCCCGGAGTTGGACGCCGGCAAGGCGTAGAGCTGCCTGGCGTGGGAACCACTGCTATCCATTTGCCAGAGCGCCCGCCCGTCGACGACATAGCTGATGTGCTTCCCATCTGGCGAGAGTATCGGCGCGCTGAGCCCATAAGCGCCGGCACGCGCAAGCAGCTTCGTCGCAGCGCCCACGGGAGTGACCCGCCACAACGCGCTCTGACCTTTCGACGTCAGCGTGGGCGCCGACGACGTTGCCAGCACGATCGTCCCCTGCGGTGGTGCAGCCGCTTGCGCTGGCACAAGTGACAATATGCCTATGAAACAAAGGGCAAGGACGGTTCGAATGACGGCGATCATCTAGTCAGACTCCTCCAGTCGCCGGGTGATCGCCAGGATGTGAGAGGTCGCTGCGAGGAGGCCCGGGTCATCTGCCAGATCATAGTTGAGGTCCGCCCAGGCAGTCCAGGCCGGGCCCTGTAACGCTACCACCCGATCCTCAATGCCGTCGACGATTCCCTCGGCAGCCAGTAAGCGGGGCGGCGCGAACCCGGCGCCTTCGAGGAGCGGCGGGATTTCCTCGGCTCGCGCAAAATAGCCGTGCACCGCCTCGTCGCCGGCCACGGGCCCAGGCAGCACACCGCTGCTCAGCAGTGTTTCGTACCGCTCCGCGTCACGTATCAGCAGGCGGGGGTCCTGCCGAGCAAGGGTGCGAATCGGCGCATAGCGGGTCATGAATGCGGCGATCAGCGCCCCACCGGGCACGAGTACCCGTCGCGCCTCGCGCAACACCTGCTCGCGGTCTTCAACAAGCGGCAGATGGTAGAGCGGCCCAAGGAGCAACACGGCCTCGAAGCTGGCGTTGTCGAATGCAGCCAGGTTAGTGGCCGTGCCCTCGACGTAGCCGGCAAGCTGCACTTTGCGCTCGGCAGCGTGATGGCGGGCACGCGCGAGCAGCTTTGGGGAAAGATCAAACAGGGTCACCGTATGCCCAGCCGAGGCCAGGGCGACAGCGTAGCGCCCCGGGCCACCGCCGGCGTCGAGTACCCGTGCACCCGCGGGGAGGGCATCTCGCAGGGCTCTTATGGTAATTGCATATTCCACGCGGTGACGCAGCAGGCGGTGCCACTCGCGGTCCGGCTGCTTTTCGTAGTAGGCGCGTACTTCGGAAACGGGATCGGATAAAGCGTCGTGCATGCGTCCTCTCGACTACTGGGTCATTCCCACTTGGAAGAAGGGTAGCAGAGATAGCAGAAACCCCAAGAACGACCAGCAGCTCAGAAGAACGAATAAGCTGCGTCATTTCCTTTAAAAACGGGGTTCGCCGGCGCCAAGCAGGTGTGCGGTGCTCGGGGACGCTGTATCATGGCTGGATAGGAAAACCTAGCGAAGCGGGCCCGCCGATGCGTCTCGACGTCGATCGCACGCTCAAAATTCTGCTGACGATCATTTTAGCCGTTGTGGTCGGCTACTTTGCCTGGCAGATAATACTGCGTGTCCTGTATCCGCTCACGCTATTCCTGATGGCCGCCACCGTAGCCTTCATTCTCAGCCCGCTGGTGAAGCGCCTCCACCAAGCCGGAATTCCTAAGCCTCTGGCCATTCTGATGGTCTATATCGCGCTGCTGGCGGCAGTGTCGCTCCTGGGCTACACGCTGATCAATCCGCTCGTCAACGAAATCGATAAGCTCACAAAAGACCTGCCAAAGCGGGTGAATGACCTTCAGCCCGACCTGAGCAGGCTCGACACGTGGCTTAAGTCGCACAGCCTACCCAGTATCGATAAGCTGAGGACCCAGGCAACAGGCTACCTATCGACCTGGGGTAATATCGTCCTCAACAACCTTACCGCCGTCGTGCTTACCTCCTTCACGTTCCTGGTAAACACGGTGCTGGTGTTGGTGATCGCCTTCTACTTGCTGCTGGACGGCGAGCGGCTGAAGGACCGGCTGTACCTGCTGGTACCTGACAGCCAGCTCAGCCGTGTGGCCTTTGTCGAAGCGACGGTGAACGAGGTGCTCGGCGGCTACCTGCGCGGCCAGCTGCTGATGGGACTGACGATCGGGACCATGGCCGGGGTCGGTACGGGCCTGCTTGGGCTGCAGTATGCGGTGCTCATCGGCGTCTTGGCCGGCATCCTGGAGTTGGTGCCGATGCTCGGGCCATGGCTCGCGTCAATGCCCGCCGTGGCAATCGCGCTGTTCTCGCCCGACCCCTGGCCGCTCACACTATGGGTAGCCCTCTACTTCCTGGCGATCCAACAGGTGGAGTCGAACGTGATCGGGCCGCGTATCACCGGTCACGCCGTGGGCCTGCATCCGCTCGGCGCGCTGATGGCCTTGCTCGTCGGCATTGAGCTCGACGGCATTCTCGGAGCCCTGTTCGCGGTCCCGGTTGCCGGCATCCTCTACGTACTCGCCATGGCCATCTACTACAACCTGACCGGAAGACCGCAACCGGAGCCGGTCCGCAAACCGCCGAGCTCAGTCTGGTTTGGCAGCCTGACCACCAATTTGAGCAGCAAGGGAATCTGGCGTCCGCCGTCGCGGTCCGAGCAAGAAAGTTCCACCGAGGCGCGGCTAACCAGTGCCCGTCTCCGCCGGCTAGCGAAAGGCGCTGTACCCGAGCGACTGGCCAACGTCGAGCAAGCGCGCGACGTGCTCCTCCGTGACAAGCTCCAGCAGAGACAAGCGGCGCAGGAAAAGGCTGAGGCGAACGACGCCGCGGACGACGCCGACACGGATTCCCAACCCGATTCTCCCGACAGCGAGAACGCGGAACGCGAAGAATTTGCCAGGCGGGCCCGCTAGGAGCGGCGTGACACCGTGCCCACCCCTGCGCGCGTGCCCATCTCGTCAAGCTTGGCCACGACCGTAGGGTGGACCGGTATGCCATCGCGCCGATTCCGCTCGGTTGCGCGCGCTTCCTTCTCGCCCGCCACCAGGATCTCCGGCGAGTCCATAGCCAGCTGCCCCTCCTTGAGGAGACGCTGCAGGTCCTGGAGCCGCTGTTGGAATTCCTCGAGCGTGCCGAACGCTTCTGGTCGCAAGGCCATAAAGAACTGCCCGAGCACGGAAGGCCGCTCGAGCGTCCAGAGGTTGGCGATCAAGGGACCGTACAGGCTGCCCGACAGCACGCCGCAGAGTACCTCGACCATGGTGGCGAGGCCATAACCCTTATAGCCGCCCGACTCCAGGGCGCCGCCCAACGGCAACAGGGCACCCTTCAGCGCGGCCTGCGCATCGAGCGTGGGCCGGCCGTCCTCATCCATGGACCAGCCGGCATAGAGCGGGAGATCCTTCCGGGCAGCAACCTCAATCCGCCCGCGCGGCACCGTGCTCGTCGCCATATCGAGCACGAACGGTATCGGCCCACCGGACGGCGCCGCGAACGCAATCGGGTTGGTGCCAAGCATGGCCTCGCGCCCTCCGGTGGGCGCCACCAATGGCGAGCTATTGGTCAGCGAGATGCCGATCATCCCGTGGTCCAGCGCCATCATCGCATAGTAGCCTGCGATGCCATAGTGGCAGCCGTTGCGCAGCGAGACGATACCTACATCGGCCTGCGTGGCCTTCTCAATCGCCAGCCTCATGGCATAAACGCCGGATACCTGCCCCAGCCCGTTGTGGGCATCGATCAGGGCCGTGGCAGCGCTTTGGCGAACGATCTCCGGCTGTGCCCTGGGGTCCAGCACGCCGGCCTCAATAGATGCGACGTACTGCTCGAGCCGGGCCACGCCGTGCGACTCGATTCCGCGTATGTCCGAGGCAACCAATACCTCGGCGGTGGTCCGTGCGTCTTCCGCGCTTGCCCCGGCGTGCTGCACGATCGCGGCAGTATGTGCCGTCAGCGTCTCTTCGTCGATTCGAGGATAGGTATCCTGCGCGAACATCAAGCCTCCTGAAGATGATCATAGCGAAATCCGCGCGGTCCGTGACCGTAACCCTGTACAATCTTCGCAGCGTCAGCCACAGTAGCGCGGACGCGGTGGGAGGACGACATGGCGCCCGATACGCCGCTGTTCGTGGTCCATCTGCTGGGATTTGCCGCGTTCCTCTGGCACGGACTCTAC
>JAQBPC010000479.1 GCA_028287725.1 Chloroflexota bacterium
CCACAGCGGGCGGTGTGGTCCGGAGGAGAAGGTTGAGGGAGAGACGGCGTAAATTCAACCGGTGTAACATAGCGATAGCAGCCGGAACGGGGCGAAGCTGGTGATCGCGCACCAGACCAGAGACGGACCGCCGCGCACCTTCCAGCCCTCGGCTGGCGTATCACCGGTCGTGCGGAGTCGGCGCACCGTGTCGGGTTAGCGGTCGTCGCGGCGCGGATACCAGGGACATACGCTGGGGCGTCCACGGAGCGAGACCGTAAGCGGTAGGTAACATGGCGAGGCCCACTGCAGACCCGGCGCTGGATGTCGAGGTCCTCAACCTGGCGGTGCTGGGGCCGCCGGAGGTCCGCTGGGGCAAGCGGGTAGTGACCTTCCGGACCCGCAAAGAGTTCGCATTCCTGGTTTACGTTGCCCTGGCGCGGACGCCGCAGCCGCGCGAGCACCTCGCCGCCCTGTTCTGGCCCGACCTCGACACTGCCGCTGCGCGCAACGGGGTGCGCACCACGCTCAGCCGGCTCCGCCAGCACCTCGCGGCAGCCGGCGAGACGACGGTGGCGGCGCTCACAGTACTGCGCGCCGAGCGCGACGCGCTGGGGCGCGAGGTGGTAGGGCTGGCCTGCGACGACACGCCCGCCGTACGGCTCGACGTCGGTCTGCTGGAGGCGAGCGCGTCCCCGACGGGCGACGCAGCGGCCACGGCGGACGGTGAGGCGGAGATGCATCTGCAGGCCGCAGCCGCGGCCTATCGCGGGCCATTCCTCAAGGGCATGCGCTTCGATGATGTCCCCGAGCTCGAAGAGTGGGTGGGCGCGCAGCGCGCCTACTGGCACGGCCAGGTCGAGCGCGTGCTGGAACACCTGGCCACACTGCAGCTGCGCCGGCGCGCCGGCGCGGAGGCGAGCGCGACAGCGCGGCGCTGGCTTGGCCTCAATGCCCTGAGTGAGCCGGCCTATCGGGCCCTGATGCGCGCGCTGGCCGCCGCCGGGGATCGGGCCGGCGCCCTGGCCGCCTACGAGGAGTGCCGCGGGGTCTTGCGGTCGCAGCTAGCGGTAGACCCGTCCCCCGATACGGTGGCGCTGGCCGAGCGGCTGCGACGATTGCCCGGCCCCGCCTCTGCGACGCGGCGCGCCGACGGTAGAGACGATGCACCGACCGCGGGCGGTATATCACCATTCCCACGCGACGTAGAACTGCCGTTTGTGGGGCGCGAGCGGGAGTTCGCCGCGCTGGTGGCCGCCTACCAGGCAGCGCAGTTGGGCCAAGTCCAAGTAGTGGTTCTGGAAGGCGAGGCGGGAAGCGGCAAGACCTGTTTGGCCGAGGAATTTCTGCGCTGGGCCACCCTGGGGGGCGCCGACGTGCTGCGCGGCCGGGGTTACGAAGCGAGGGGAACGCCCCCCTACCAACTCATGGTCGATAGTTTGCGCTTGCGCCTCGCCCGCGAGCATGCCCCGGAGGACCTTGTAGCCGATGTTTGGCTGACTGAGTTGGTGCGCCTCTTCCCCGAGCTGCGGGAGCGCTACCCTGACCTTCCGGCCCCAGCCACGCTGGCAAGCGATGAGGGTACCGGGCAGGGCAGGCTCTTCGAGGCGGTTCAACAGCTTACATTCGCCCTGGCCGAGCGGGCCAGGCCAGCGGCGTTGGTCGTGTTCTGCGACGACATGCAGTGGACTGATCTGGCGCTACGCGACCTGATTCTCTATAGCCTGCAGCGGAAACGCGCGGCCGGCTCGAACTACCTGCTTCTGCTGGCGGTTCGGGCCGAGGCCCTGGCCAGCACGCCGGAGCTCGTGAGCTGGCTGGTACAGCTGACGCGAGAGGTCCCGACCACGTCGCTGAGCCTGGGGCCGCTTGCCCAGGCCGAGACCGCTCAGGCCCTCGCCGCCGTGCTCGCCGATCCCAACGGGAGCAAAGGAGAGCTCAAGCATCGGCTTGGTGCGTGGCTCCATGCCCAGACGGAAGGTCAGCCGTTCTACCTGGTCGAGACGCTGCGCGCGCTCGTCGATCGCGGAATCCTGGTAGCACAGCACAGCGCGACCGGCGCGGATCGGAGGCCTCTCTTGGCGCTCGCCCCCGGAGTGCAGCACTGGACTCATTTCGTCCCCGGGACAGTGCGCGGGCTCATCCGCGGCCAGCTCAGCGGCCTGAGCCTGCCTGCGCACGAGCTGCTGGTAGCGGCGGCCGTGCTTGGACCTGCGGCGACCTTCGAGAGGTTGTGCCAGATTGCCGCGGTTGAGGAAGGTGCAGGGCTGTCCGCGCTGGACGAGTTGCGCCGCCGGCGGCTTGTCGTCGAGGACGCCGACGACGAACCGCTTGAGGGGCATGAGCCCTTGGGACTGGGGCCGGCCATGGTGCGATTTCCGCACGACCTGGTGCGCGAGGTGGTCTACACCGAGGCGGGGGACGCACGCCGGCGCCTATTCCACCGGCGGGCCGCCGCGCTGCTCGAGGGCACCGATGCCACTTCCGCCGACCTGGCCCACCATGCACTGGCGGCAGGCCTGATCGAACTGGCGTTGAGTTACAGTGTGGCGGCGGGCGACGCCGCGCTTTGCGTGTTCGCCGCGCGTGATGCCATCGTGTACTACGAGCGTGCCCAGCGCCTGCTCGCCGGTCCGGTTGCCCGGCCAGCCGCGGTCAGCGCCGAGCAGTGGGCGCACCTGCACCTGCAGCTCGCGGTGGCGTACGAGTGGGTGGGATTGTGGGCGCAAGCCAGAGACACATATCAGGCGCTGCGCGAGCACTCCCGCGCGGTCGACGCCGCGACGCTGGCGGGTCGGGCCCTCACACGCCTGGCGTTCCTCACGTGGTTCGATGCGCTTGACCTGGCCGCGGCCCGCGCGCTGGCGGCGGAGGCGCTCGAGGTGCTCGGAGCGACTGAGGACCGCGATCTGCTAGCACAAGCCCATTGGGCCGCCGCCGTGCTCGGCCACATCGCGGGCGAGCCGGAGCTCACCCGGATGCACGCGCGGCAGGCTGAGGAGCTGGCGCATGCGGCGGGGCGTCGTGAGCTCGTTGCCGGCAGCCTGTTCGTGCAAGGAGTTAGTGCGGTCGAATCGGGGGACTGGGATGAGAGCGTCGCCACACTTCGGCGCGGCGGGGCGCTGTACGCCAAGCTGGCTGCCGAGCAGGCGGCCCGCTTTCCCGCGCGCGGCGCGGGCGAGACACCCCCGCACGTCGCTTTGTATCCGTGGATGGGGCCTGGGGACGCGGTCGGCTACATAGTCAGCGAGGCGGAGTGCGTGGCCTTAGAAGGCCGCACCGCGATCTGCCGGGGCGAACCGCATCGCGGCATTGAACGCGGGCGGAAAGCGCTCGATCTCGCGCTAGAGCGTGCAAACGCGGAGATCGAGGTACTCGCCCGGGACGTCATCACGGCGGGGCTCGTCGAGGCCGGCCACTACGCGGAGGCGCTTCGAGTCGGACGGCCCGGGCTCGAGCGCGCCCGGGAGCCCGGCGAGCCGACCGTACAAGTAATGATGGTGGAGTCCTGGGCCTACGCGCAGCAGGGCCTCCTCGACCTCGCGGAGGCCCAGCTGGCCGTGGCCGAGGCACTGGAACGGGCGGAGCAGCTGGCGGTCGGGCACTGGTATCTCCGACCTCTCTCGCTCCTGTGCGCCAACCTCGCCCTGGCAGGCGACTGGACCGGCGCATTCGAGGCGGCGCTTCGGGCGGTCTCCCTGCGGGAGACGCTACAGGCACGGCTGCTGGCGCTCGATTTCGCCCGCCATTATGAGATCGAGGCACTGGTCCGCGGCGGCTACCACGAGCTGGCCCAGGCGGATGTCCGACGGCTGGGGGAACGGCTTCGCCGCGACGGGTCTGATCGGCGCTACTGGCTGGTCTACCATCGCATGCAGGCGGCGCTGGCGCGTGGCGACGGCGCGATCGATGCGGCGCGCCGCTATCTGGTTGAGGCGTTGAGGCTGGCTGAAGAGATTGGCCTCCCGGGCGAAGAGTGGCCGATCGCGGCCGAGCTTGCCGCTCTATCTAAGGTAGACGGCGCCCCGGCCGAGGCCGCGGAGGCGCTTGAGCGCGCCGAGGCCGTCATCGCGTCGCTAGCCGCGGACATCGACGACCAATCTCTGCGGGACCGGTTCCACGCCGCGGCATTCGAGCGCGCGCGGCTACTGGCCACCTGACCCCGCGACTCAATCCTCCACCCTCCTGTCCCCATCCCGTTCCCCCGAGCGTCACTTGGAAATGCCTTGGAAACGCTGCGCAGGCGTCGTGGACCTATCGTCGGGCTAGATCCTCTGCACAGAGGAAGGGAGGTGCACAATGCATGGTCCGGGCGAGCCGCGAGGGGGTGCGGACGGAGCAACGCTAACGATTGCCGTCCCACTCCTGCCGGGCCAGTCCGAGGCATGGCGCCGCGTCGTCCAGGAGTTGCAGGAGTCGTGGCGTGCGGAGTTCGTCGCGGCGTATCGGCGGTGGGGGATTCGCCGTCTGGCACTCTGGCTGGCCCCATCCCGCCCCGGCGACCTCGTCGTAATCCAGCTCGAGCTGGCCGAGGATCTTAAGGACGCCGAGGAGCGGTTCGCGCGCTCGCGGCAGCCGTTCGATCGGTGGATCGCGGAGCGGGCGTATGAACTGCACGGCGTGGATCTGCGCACGGGCGTCGCCCGATATCAGGCCGAGTTGCTGGGGTTGTGGCCGGAGCCGGCGCCGCCCGCAGCGGGCGGGCCACTTACGGTCCCAGGCGCGGGAATGATACCGGGCAGCGACGCCCCCGCACCGGCAAGACCAAAGAGAAGAAGGAGAAAGCAGCAGGAGTGCGACCACAATTCGCGTTGGCGCCCATGAAGCCGGTCTCGTCGAGCGCGCACGCCGGCGAGCGGCAGGTTAGTACTAAGGGAGACAGACCGTGCAAG
>JAQBPC010000679.1 GCA_028287725.1 Chloroflexota bacterium
AGCCTTTCTGGCCGCCCATCGTCCAGTACCCGTGCACGTTGAGATGCTGGTAGATGGGGATGCCCGCCGCCTGCAACATGCACGGCCAATAGATGGCGTGCGGCTTGAGGATGTCTTTCCCGGTTACGTGCTGCGCGACCGGCCAGTATTCCTTGAATAGCTCGCCATCCGGGTAGTCGAGCGCCGACACGTAGTTGATCAGCGCATCGAACCACACATAGGTGACGTAATTGGCATCGAAGGGCAGTGGGATGCCCCAGGTGAGGCGGTCGGTGGGGCGGGAAATGCACAGGTCCTCCAGCGGCTCGCGCAGGGCGCCCAACACTTCACGCCGATACTGGTCGGGGCGTATTGTCTCCGGCCGTTCTTCCAGGAGCCGGATCAACCACTCCTGATAGTTGCTCATGCGGAAGAAGTAGTTCTTCTCGTTGATGAACGTTGGCACGGTAAGGTGCTGCGGACACTTGCCGTCGACGAGCTCCTTCTCCGTATAGAAGCGCTCGCATCCGTAGCAATAGAGGCCGCCGTACTCGCCGAAGTAGATCTCGCCTTTGTCATAGACAGTCTGCAAGATGTGCTGGACCACCCGCATGTGACGCGGATCAGTCGTGCGAATGAAGTCGTCCGGCTCGATGCCGAAGTGCGGCCAGGTATTGCGGAAGATGTCGCTGATCCGCGTGGCGTAGTCGTAGGGCGCCACGCCGAAGGCCGCCGCTGCCTGGGCCACCTTATCCCCATGCTCATCCGTGCCCGTAAGCATCCGGGCCTGCTTCCCAAACAGGCGCTGATAGCGGGTAACCGCGTCGGCCACGATCGTGGTGTAGGCGCTGCCTGCGCTGGGCTCGGCATTCACATAGTAGATTGGCGTGGTGATGTAGAACCTGTTACTCATAGTCATCTCAGTGTACCAGGGCACTATCAAGCCCTGCTATCCTGAAGATTGAGGCGTGGTTGCAACATGCAGATCACTTGTGGCCATTGTGGGGCCACCGTTCCGGATAGCTATCGTTTTTGCGTGGTCTGCGGCGCTCGCTTGGGTGGTCCTGCTCCCCCGGCGCCGGTACAGCCACCAGGCACGGCCGCGTCCATGGCGGCTGTAAATAACGCCTTGATGCTGGCGGGCCGGTATACCGTCGACCGTATCGTCGGGCGCGGCGGCATGAGCACCGTGTACCGGGCCTACGATACCCATTTCTCTAATCGCGTGGTGGCGGTGAAGGAGATGGTCGATACCTTCGCCACGCCGGAGGAACGGGCCGAGGCGGAGCGCGACTTCTTGCGCGAGGCAGATCTGCTCGCCGCTCTGCGCCATCAGGCGATCCCGGCGGTGTTCGACCGCTTCAGCGCCAACAGCCGCCACTATTTGGTGATGGAGTACATCGCCGGCGAGAACCTGGAAGTGGCGCTGGCGGCCCGGAGCGATCCTTATTCAGAGACGCAGGTGCGCACCTGGGCCCTGGAGCTTTGCGCCGTGCTCCGCTACCTGCACGATCGGCAGCCACCGATCATCTTCCGTGACCTGAAGCCGGGGAACATTTTGGTAGAGCCCGGCGGACGTCTCCGCCTCATCGATTTCGGTATCGCCCGCTTCTTCAAGCACAGCCAGTCCACCGACACCACGGCGCTGGGGACCAGTGGCTATGCCTCGCCGGAGCACTATACGGGGCAAACGGACGCGCGCTCGGACATCTATTCGCTCGCCGCCACCCTGCATCACCTGCTCACGCTCCGCGACCCCTCGCGGCAGCCTCCCTTCCAGTTTCCGCCTGTGCGCAGCATCAATGCGACGGCCTCGCCTGAGCTTGAGGCGATCATCACCAAAGGACTGTCTGCGGATCGCGGTGGCCGCTTCGCAACCGTGCCCGAGGTAGAGGCGGCGCTTCAGGGGCGCTCGCGCGCGGCGCGGTCGCGTCCAGCCCCCGCGCCGGGAAGTGGCTCATTTGGCACGCCGCCATTCACGGCCCCCACCGGTCCGCTGGCGCGCCCAGGTCGCCAGCCCGCACCCTCCGCCATGCTCGCTCCCGGCACGTTGGTGCTGGTGATCACGCGAATGCGGCGCGGCGCCGACATGGCGACGTTGGCGAATGAGCTGGCGCCGCTGACCGGGCAGACCCCGGCCGAGGCGGCGCAGCTACTGCGCCGCCTTCCGCTGGTGGTGCCGTTGGTGGCGGTGTCGCAGCTTGGCTCGCGGCTCAAGCGGCTGCGCGACCTGGGCACGGACGCGCAGCAAGTGGTGCCTGCCACGGAGTCGGTAAATCTCGATCCCACGTTGCAGCGGGAGCTGCTCACCAACCACCAGATCGTGATCTGGGATGTGAAGGTAGGGGCGGGGAGAAGCTGCTATTGCCGGCGCTGTGGCCATCGCTGGATGACCAGCAAGGCCGCAGGCGATGCGGTGCCGCAACAGTGCTACCGGTGCGGCGCCAAAGACTGGAGCCGCCGCCGCTTGTGCAAGTGTGCCTGGTGCGGCCACGAGTTCGAGGTGAACGACTACAGGGCGAACCCGGAGCGGCTGCGTCCGTTCTGCGAGTGCTGCGGCCTTCGCGACTGGCTGCAGGGGCGGCGTAACGGCTGGCAGGGGCTGGTGCAGTCCTTTCGGGAGCTGCTGGGTCTGCCGGGGTAACAGCAGCATCCCACCTGACCTTCAATCTCGCCTAACCCACAAGGTCCTGACAATCTTGCTTCGCGAGCCGTATGAACCTTTCCCACATAGTCGTCATTAGGGATGTGAGCCCATTACAGGGAATAGTGGGGGTATAGCCACTGGACCTGGTAGGCTATTGCCGGCTCAGGGCGATACCTGCGCCTTATCGGCCTGAAGCGTGAGTGAACACATGTCGACAAGTCGCCACAGTCGTCAGTTAGCAAGCCGAAGCGTGCCAATAGGATACCCCTGGCTTCAGCCAGCGAGCAGAAGCGCACCAATTGGATACCCCGGGCTTCAGCCCGGGGAGCCTCATCTCTCGCCAAACGTGGCCTTTAGGCCGCATCTCGGGTCGTAGCGTGCAGGAGGCTGGGTACCGGATCGGCCTCGTGGTCCGATCGCCCGTACCTGCTAGGGCATGTTTGGCTCATTCGATACCGCAAGCGCGGCTGTCTGCACGGTATCAGGTTCACGAGGCAAAAAAATCTATACAGTATCATGGCAGGGCCACGGCGGCTGAAGCCCGTAGGTGAAGAGGTCCAGATATTCATGGCCAGCCCGCGCTACCTCTCGTTCTCGCATAAGGAATGGGGGCAACTGCGCGCCTCCTCACCGCTGACGCTGCAAGAAGCCGACCTGATTGCTCTCCAGGGGATCAACGAGCGGATTTCGCTGACCGAGGTTGAGGAGATCTACCTGCCCCTCTCGCGGCTGCTGAACCTGCATGTCGCCGCCGCCCAGCATGAATCCGCCACCATCGATACGTTCCTGGGCAAGGCGCCCGCCAAGGTCCCGTACGTCATCGGGATCGCCGGCAGCGTGGCTGTCGGGAAGAGCACGACGGCGCGTATTCTGCAGGCGCTCC
>JAQBPC010000515.1 GCA_028287725.1 Chloroflexota bacterium
GGCGGCAGAATCTGGCCGAAGTGGATGTTGAAGCCATGGGCGAACATGAGGGTCTTGCCCGCTCTCAAGTTCGGCGCGATCGACTCCTCATAGAGCGAGCGCTGGACCTGGTCAGGCGTGAGCACCATGATCACGTCGGCCGCCTTCACCGCGTCGGCCACAGCGGTCACGCGGAGCCCGGCGTTCGCAGCCTTCTCGCGGCTCGCACTGCCCGCGTGCAGGCCCACCACCACGTCAACACCGCTCTCATGCAAGTTGAGAGCGTGCGCGTGACCCTGGCTGCCAAAGCCGAGGACGGCTACGGTCTTCCCGCGCAGCAGGTCCAAATCACAATCGCTTTCGTAGAACAGCTTTGCCACTAATTCCCTCCAGATAATACGCTTCTTCGTTCAGAGCCCGTGCCGCCCGGGCACTTGGACCACCACCAGCGTGGCGGTTATGGGGCCACGATGCGGTGGCCATGTACGGTCTAATTAGCGCTCCCACGCGCCATGGCAATGATGCCCGTGCGTACGAACTCCTTGATACCGAAGGGGCGCATCACCCCCAGGATCGCGTCAATGAGGTCTCGGGGCCCGGTGATCTCCGCGGTGACCGAATCGGCGCCCACGTCGACGACCACGCCCTTATACACCTCGATCAGCTGCAATATTTCGGGCCGCTTGTTACCCGTGGTAGATACCTTGATCAGCGCAAGCTCACGGGAGACGTGGGGCTCATGCGTCACCTCGGTAACCTTCGTCACCTCGATCAGCTTGTACAGCTGCTTCTGAACTTGCTCGACGTTGGTCGTGTTTCCATCGACCACCAGGGTCATGCGAGAGATACCGGGAGTATCGGTGTTCGAGACTGTCAGGCTCTCGATGTTGAAGCCGCGCTGCCGGAAGAGGCTTGAGACGCGATTCAACACGCCTGGATGGTCCTGCATCAGCACCACGAGGGTGTGGGGCGTAACTGGCCTGGTAGCGTACTCTATCATGTCAGCTGCAACGTTTTCGGCTGGCTGCCTTCCACCATGTCGCCCAGGCCAAGGCCCGGCGGGATCATAGGGAAGACATTCTCTTCACGCTGTACCTCGAAATTGATCAGCACCGGACCGGGCGTAGCAAGCGCCCAATCGACCGCGGCGCCGACGTCGCGCGGGCGCTCGATATTCTTAGCGGGAATATCGTAGGCCGAGCAAAGCTTGACGAAGTCGGGCTGGTACATCTTCACGGCAACATAGTTCTTGTCGTAGAACAGGTCCTGCCACTGGCGCACCATGCCGAGACCGCCGTTGTTGATGATCGCGATCTTGACGTTGATGCGACTTTCGACGAGTGTGGCGAGCTCCTGCATGGTCATCTGGAAGCCGCCGTCACCGGCCACCGCCCATACTGTCGCTTCCGGCCGCGCGACTTTGGCGCCCATTGCAGCCGGCAAGCAGAAGCCCATCGTGCCGAGGCCGCCGGAGCTGATAAAGGTCGCCGGGTTATCGTAGGGAAACTCCTGGGCCGCCCACATCTGGTGCTGTCCCACGTCGGCCACGATAATCGCGGGCTCGCGAGTCCGCTTGTAAATCTCCTTGATGGGCATCGTGGACGGGATAGGCGCCGAATCGTCGATGGTCACATGTGGCTCGCGCCGATCCGCGCGCCACGCCTCGATCTGGTCCATCCATTCGCGGTGCTCAAAGCGAGGCAGCTCATTGTTGAGTGACGTCAGCACGGTCTTGATGTCGCCGACGATCGGAACGGTGCATTTGATGTTCTTCGAGATCTCCGCGGGATCGATGTCGATATGGATAACCTTGGCCTTCGGCGCGAACGTCGAGAGCTTGCCGGTTACGCGGTCGTCGAAGCGCATGCCAACGCCGATGATCAGGTCTGCTTCCTGGATCGCCAGATTCGTATGGGCATGACCATGCATACCAATCATGCCGAAGTACAGCGGATTCGAGCAGGGATAGCTGCCAATTCCGTGTAGCGTCACCATGACCGGGATCTGGGCCTGTTCCGCGAATTGCTTGAGCTCGTCGTAGGCACGCGACACAATCACGCCGTGTCCCGCAAGGATAAGCGGGCGCTTGGCCTCCTTGATCACGCTGATAGCCTGGCGAACCTGCCGCATGTTTCCGACCGTGGTGGGCTTATAGCCCGGCAGATCGATCGTGTCCGGATACTTAAACAGCGTCTCCGAGACGATGACGTCCTTCGGAATATCGACCAGTACCGGCCCGGGCCGCCCAGTAGAGGCGATGTAAAATGCCTCCTTTATCGTACGGGCCAGGTCGGCGACATTGCGCACGAGGTAGTTGTGCTTGGTTATCGGCAACGTGATGCCGGTTGTATCGATCTCCTGAAAAAAGTCTCGACCAATGCCGGTTGTCGGCACCTGACCGGTGATCGCCACGATCGGCGTCGAATCCATGTGCGCATCCGCAATGGCCGTTACCAGGTTTGTAGCGCCCGGTCCGGAGGTCGCCAGGCAAACCCCCACCTTGCCTGTTGCGCGTGCGTACCCTTCGGCCGCATGTCCCGCGGCCTGTTCGTGGCGAACGAGGATGTGGCGGAGGCTCGGATATTCGGGAAATACATCATAAAGGGGGATGACCACACCGCCTGGATAGCCGAAAATGGTGTCAACCCCCTCGCGCATCAGACTTTCACACAGTATGCGCGCGCCGTTCAGTTTCATCGCGCCTCCTCGGTCTCGCTAGACTGTCACCACGATTGGTAAAAGGGTAAAAAAAATCCCCTTGTCCTTATCTGGACAAGGGGGACGAGATCACCTGATAACAGGCGCCCGCGGTACCACCCCACGTTGACCGGCCCCCAAACTCTTTCGGCAACCGGACCACTCTACACGATAACGGCGTGCCACCGGCGCACGATATAAAGCAACTACCGGCTAGCTACGGAAGTTGCCAGATACGAAGCGAGTTCGGCGTGGGAAACGTCACCGGCTTTACAGCACCGCCGGCTCTCTGGGGACCGCCCCAACGTGCCTACTACTCTTCGTTACCGTGCCAAGGTTACTCCAGACGCGCGTAATCGACAGATAAAGCGCGTCGGATTAGCTAAAAGGTATCACTGAACCGGACCGCAGGTCAAGCATAGGAAGTTGCGGCCTTCGCGCCGCACGACTGCCGCACAATAAGCTCAGTGGGAAGTATTATCTGCCGCGACCCAATTCGCTTCCCGCCGCGAATGGCCTCGATGAGCATATTTGTGGCGCATTGACTGATTGCATCGATCGGCGCACGCACCGTCGTAAGTGGCGGATTGGTGTGCTCGGCAACAAACAGATCGTCGTAGCCTACGATCGCTATGTCCTCTGGAATGCGCAGACCGCGATCGCGCGCCGCGCGCATGGCCCCAAGCGCCATGCGGTCGCTGCTGATAAACACCGCGCTCGGCGGCTCGTCGATGTCGAGCAAGCGTGCCATGCTGTCCTGGCCGCTCTGGCGCGTGAACTGCCCGACCGTCAACAATCTCTCGTCGAAGGGAATGCCGTGCGCCTGAAGGGCCTGGCGATAGCCCTGCACACGGGTTACGGACACGGTATAGCTAAGATTGGCGTTCGCAACCATGCCAATTCGCTTATGCCCAAGGGTCGCCAGGTGACTAACAGCCGCGAACGCACCCTGCTCGTCGTCACCATCCACGGCCAGTGCATTGGTTCCTGTCCCGGCTCGCCCGATCCGCACCGCGGGAAGGTCGTGGTCTTGACCGTCCCCGTCCCCGTCCCCCTCCGCGTCGTCTATGCGAGGAGAGAATATCATCAAGCCATCCACCTGCTGATGGTCGAACAGGTCGGCATATCTCAAGATCGGCTCGTCCGTAAGCAAAATACGCACCATCATGCCGAAGCCCTGGGCGCCGGCCACGGCACAAGCGCCGAGCAGAAACTGGGTGAGGAACGGATCGGCCTGCGCATCGGTGGAGGATGCGCGCAGCACCAGTCCGAGCATGTTGCTGCGGCGGTTGGCGAGGTTGCGCGCGACGGAGTGAGGCCGGTAACCCAGCTCGGCAATGGCCTGCTGCACCTTTTGGCGCATGTCCTCGGAGACAAAGGGATGGTTATTCACCACGTTTGAGACACTCTTAAAGGAGACGCCCGCGCGGGCCGCGACGTCCCGGATAGTTGCGCGTCCCTGAGATCGTGCCGGCATGCTGGCCCCCTCTTCTCCGTTTGGCACCCCACTTCAAGAGCAAGCGCGGGACGATAGTAGCAGGGCATTCATTAACTGTCAATTGTCTACGGCGGTGTGATTCTTCCTCTAGACCATGGACAAATCGCCTCGGCAGGCACCGCAAACGGCACTGCTTGCAACCAGAGATATGGCCTGATATAGTAGGTGGCGCAATTGCCTTTACAACGGTGTATACAGCGAGAAGCCTCCCCGACTCAACGCGGCGTTGGCCGCGAAACGGTTGGGTATGGGGTCGCTTAGTGCCGTGCCACGTGGCACGAACACTTCGGCCTGGAGGCGAACCGGGAAAGGAGGTGTGACGCGACCACGAGGTGGTGGCTGCTGCGAAGTATTGCAGCGCCCAACCGGCGTGGCAAGTAACGTTAGCCTGCTTGTCGACCGTGGTGGCAAAACACAAATTTCCTGCCCAATCCACCAGAGGCGTCGCGTTCTCCTGCGCGACATATGACGGTGACAGATGACAGCATTGACGCTCATTTGGTCTTATCCGGCCGACTGATGGCCGAACTCAAACTATAGGAGGAAGCAATGGCGCGTTCTCTCGTGACGCGTTCACTGGCGGTACTCGGTGTAACCAGCCTGGCTGTAGCCGGTAGCGCGAGCCCCTTGTATGCCGGCAGCGGCAGCGCCGCCACGATGGGCGGCCCGGTAACCGCCTTTGCCAGTTGGGGCAGCTCAGAAAAGACCGACTTCATGGCAATTCTGAAGTACTGCGACGCCAACTACCATACCAAGTCCACCTACCAGCAGTCGTCTGGCGACTACAACACTGAGCTGAATACACGGATCCGAGGCGGCAACCCGCCGGACGTGGGCTTCATCTCCACCCCGAGTACCCTGGCGCAGTATGTGGCGGGCAACGCCATTCAGCCGCTGACATTCCTCAATCAGAAGCAGCTCGCCACCGACTACTCATCCTTCTGGCTGAATGCGTCCAAGGTCAACGGGAAGATTTACGCCCTCTATATGAAGGCGGACAACAAGTCGCTGGTCTGGTACTCGCCCAAGAAGTTAACGGCGGGCCACTATCAGGTTCCCAAGACGTGGAATGACCTGGTCGCGCTCTCGCAGAAGATGGTCAAGGACGGCAAACAGCCCTGGGCATTTGGCACGAACAACAGCGGCTGGACGATCACCGACTTCCTGGAAAACGTCTACCTGCAGAGCGCAGGTCCTCAGATGTACCAGAAGTGGATCAATCACCAAATCAAGTGGACCGATCCCTCGATGGTTAAGGCCTTCCAGACCATGAACCAGATCATCGGCAACAATAGCTTCATTGCCGGTGGGCGTGCCCACGCGCTTGGGCAGGCGTTCGACCAAGCTGCAAAGCAGATGGTTGTCGACCCGAAAGTCGAGCTCTATCAGGAGGCCAGCTTTATCGGCGCCATCCTGCGCGGCGACCTCCCGCAAGCCGTCGAGGGTGTTGACTATAATTCCTTCCCATTCCCGCGCATCGGATCGACGTCCGGACCCACACCAGTTGAGGTCGGCCCGAACGCCGCGATTATGCTCAAGGACACCCCTGGCGCCCGTGCACTGATGAGCTGCCTGGCCGATCCAAAGGCCCTGGCACAGTGGGCCAAGCTCGGCGGTTTCCTGTCGCCTAACAGCGCCGTTCCGATGAGTGCCTATCCCGACGCGCTCACACGCAAAGAGGCGCAGATGATCACTGACGCCGGCAAGGCTGGTCAATTGGTGTCGGATGCGTCCGACTCGATGTTGCCGGCAATCGGCAGCGACTACGAGTTCATTGCGCTGCAGAAGTACTTCCAAAACCCGAGCAGCTATATGTCAATCCTGTCTGACCTTGAGAGCCATGCGGCCAAGGCATACGGACACTAAAATTCTGCTCTGGTAAGGTTCTATAAACTTGGTGGCCGTGACTACGCTGGAGCGATCCCGCAGGTTCGCACCCTAAGCAAGTAGGCCTCAGGCGGGCGCCGGATCGCGGCATCCGGCGCCCGCATCATTCGGAGGGCACGCTCATGTCGCTTGGACCATCCCTGGTATCTCCGCCTGCACAAAGCTCCGCTTCGGATGGTTCCGGCGCGGTCGTGACGCTGCCTGGCCGGAGATTCCGTCCAGCTAGGCTCCTCAGCCCGCTGCTGTTCGTCGGTCCGGCATTGCTGCTGATCGGCGTCTTTGTCATCTACCCATCGGTCAAAACGATCTACTACAGCTTCTATACCCAGAGCAACGCCATCGGCTACAACTTGCCGTTGGTGTTCACCGGCTTCGACAACTTCGCGAACATGTGGAACGATAGTGCGGTCCGCACTGCGGTGATTAACAACCTGCTCTGGTTGATAATATTGACGCCGCTCACGGTCGTTCTCGGCGTGTTGCTCGCGGTGTTGTTCGATCGTGTGCGCTACGAGGCTGTCGCAAAATCCATTGTGTTTATCCCGATGGCCATCTCGGCCACCGCGACGGGCGTAATCTGGCGGTTGATGTACGCCGACGATCCGCACGTGGGCACAATCAACGCAATCCTGGGGCAATTCATCCCGAACTTCCAGTCGATTTCATGGCTGGGAAACACGAACCTGGTGAACTTCGCGCTGATGGGCGCGCAGTTGTGGGCGTCACTTGGGTTCGCCGTCATAGTCCTCTCGGCCGCGCTCAAGGCGATCCCTGGCGATCTACTGGAGGCCGCCCGTATCGACGGCGCCACTGAGCTGCAAGCGTTCCGTCACGTCACCATTCCGCTCATGTGGCCCACCATCACCGTGATCATCACACTGACAATGATCGGCCTGCTGAAAATATTCGACATTGTTTGGACCATGACCAGCGGCGGACCGGCGGGAGCGAGCGAGGTAATCGGCACGCGCATGTATACCGAGGCATTCAAGAACGGGAACACCGGCTACGGAAGCGCCATTGCCGTGGTGCTGCTGATCGCGGTGATCCCGATCATGGCAATCAATATCCGCCGCTTCAGCTCTGAGGGGCAACGTTAGCCAGGAGGCAGACTGATGAGCACTACCGCGGTCCCCAGTCGTAGCCTCGCCGCGCTGCCTGACGCGGCGCTGGCTGAAAAGCGGCGTCCATGGTATTCGCAGGCGCCGATCCACGTCGTCATCATCCTGATCAGCGTGATCTGGCTGATGCCGACAATCGCCTTGCTGTTCACGTCGTTGCGAAACATCCAGAACATCAACACATCCATGTGGTGGACCCTGCTTTGGAAGCCGCACGAGCTCACCTTGGAGAACTACAACGCGGTGGTCCACAGCACGGGCACGGTCGGCATGGGCCAGGCTTTCCTCAACAGCCTGCTTATAACCATACCGGCCACGCTCTTCCCGATCTTGTTCGGAGCCGGGGCTGCCTACGCCTTTGCCTGGATGCGGTTTCCGCTGCGCAATTCGATCTTCCTGCTGCTCGTGGGCTTGCAGGTAGTGCCGCTGCAGATGCTATTGATCCCGTTGCTGCAGATGTACACCACCCTGGGCATCAACGGCACGTACCCGGCGCTCTGGATCGCACACACGGCCTTTGGACTGCCGCTGGCCATCTACATCTTGCGCAACTTCATGTCCGGCATTCCGTACGAGTTGCTGGAATCGGCGCGCATCGACGGCAACGGGCACCTGGGCATCTTCTTCCGGATCATCTTACCGTTAACCACCCCGGCTATCGCCGCGGTGGCTATCTTCCAGTTCATGTGGGTCTGGAACGATTTGCTGATCGCCCTGGTGTTCTCGGGGCCCAGCACGGCGCCGATGACCGTGGTCGTGCGATCGCTGGTGGGGCAGTTCGGCAACGGTTGGCATTTGATGACCGCCGCTGCGTTCATCTCCATGGCACTGCCGCTGGTCATCTTCTTCTCGCTGCAGCGCTACTTTGTCACGGGCCTTACCGCCGGCTCCGTGAAGGGTTAGCGGTGTGGCTTAGGCCGCGACAGTAGTCGGTAACGTAAAGGAGCCGCCGGCACGCCGGCGGCTCCTTTACTGCTGTCGCAGGGACTACTAGCGGTTGCGCTTCAACTCGAAGAAATAGGGCTTGTTCGTGAGCGCCAGCGCGGCGTTCCAGATTTCCACAGCCTCGGCACCCTCGGGAACGACGCCGATGACCGGCCCATAGAACGGCTTTTCCTGCGCGTCTACCCACAAGGTGGGGACGCCAAATGCGCCATTCTTCTCGGATTCTTCGTACTGTGCCGTCAATTCCTGGTCCAGGCTTGTGTCCGTTAGGGCACGATCGACGAGCGCAAGGTCTAAGCCTGCCTCCTCGGCAGCAGCGCGAAGCGTGTCAGGCTCGCCAATATCCTGGCTCCGCTCATGTGCAGCACGACCAAGCGCCAGGTGCAGGCGGTCAATCGCGTCGTTACCGCTGGTCAGGCGCGCAAGCTCGAGCAAACGTAGCGCCGGCCTGGCTTTCTGCATGAAGGGCAGATACGGGTTATCTGTTTTCGCGCGATTGACAAACTCGAGCGAATACAGGCGCCACTCGACATCTACGACTCCATGGTCACGAACATTCCGAATCCAGAGCGAGGTGCGCCAGGAAAATGGACACAATGGGTCAAGCAGGAAGCGAACTGAAGTCTTTGTCGCGGCAGTGGCCACATGCGTTCTCCTTTGGACTTAAATCAGGGCGGCCCGTTCGCACGGCGCCGTCGGGCTGGGAACCGGGGCCAGCCTATCGTGGAGTAAGGTCAAACGATTGCCGGCGCGTAGTTCCGTCAATTTACTGTTACCAGAACGCGTACAGTTTAGCAAAAATTGCCCAGAGTTTTCAAAGTTTTCAGCGCTTTCAGTGTTGCTAAGTGTTTGATGATGGTCTATAGTTTCTATGAAAGCGTATAAGTCAGCATGTACAGCAGGAAGCAAGAGAGGGTCAACATGAGTGACGAGGTGGTGGAACCGTCTGGCCCGGAAGAATCGTCGAACGAACAAGTGGTGACGGATGCGCCGAGCCAGCGCGCGAAGGCGCTGCGCGAGGAGATGCTCGGCAGTGCGCTGAGCCTCGACGAGGTCGCCTACATCCTGAGTCTCGATCGCACGACCGTGGCGAAGTACTTACGCGAAAATACCATCTCCGGGTTCCAGATCGGCCGGGAGTGGTTGGTACCTGAAGAGTCGCTACGTAACTACGTTCGCGGCGTTGCCGAAAGCCGGCGCGGCCCGTGGGATCGATCCAGCCCGAGCGCCGAGCGGAGCGCGGCGCAGCACCGTGGAATAATTGAGCTCGTGCGCGATGAGTTTCCCTGGATCGGTACGCGCAAGGGCCGGAGCGAGCCGGTTGTGCCTGGGAAGAACAGGTTCGATAAGTTCACAAAGCGGGCCCAAACGGTCTTGACCCTCGCCCAGGACGAAGCGCGCCGCCTCAACCACAATTACATCGGCACCGAGCACTTGCTCCTGGGCATGGTCCGCGAGGGCGAAGGTGTCGCGTCCAAAGTACTGACGAACCTGGGCGTTGACCTCAATCAAGTGCGAAACGGCGTCGAATCCATCATTGGCCGGGGAGATCGCACGGTTGTGGGCCAGGTTGGTCTGACGCCACGCGCAAAGAAAGTGATGGAGCTGGCGGTCGACGAGGCACTGCGACTCGGTCACCCTTACATCGGCACGGAGCATCTGCTGCTTGGCCTGCTCCGCGAAGGCGAGGGAATCGCCGCCAATATACTCGAATCGCTCGGCGTACAGCTTGAAACAGCGCGGAACGAGACAATGCGCGTGCTTGAGGACACAGCGAGTCGCGGAGGCGCGAAAGGGCAACAAGATGCGCCACCCGTGCCGCCGGAAGCCTCAAGCCTGCTGCCGGCCGATCAGCAGGGTATAACCTGCTCAGTGTGCGGCGCGAGAAGTCCTGCGTACTTCCGCTATTGTTTCAACTGCGGAGCGGAGCTATCCGGGAAAGCGTAGCGCGGGACTCGGCACACGACTACCAGGGAATGCGTTGGCGGCGGCGGAACAGTCCGCCGCTTGGTCCGCCATCCGGCAGCAACGCAAGCCATACGGGCGTGTCCGCGCCGTCTTCAACCGATAAATCGGCGCTCGGCCCACCCATGTCGGTGCGCACCCAGCCGGGGCACACAGCGTTTACCAGGATGTTCGTACCTTCTAATTCGGAGGCAAGCATCGCCGTCAGTCCATTGAGGGCTGTTTTAGAGACTGAATAACCGGGTTCAACTCCCTTGCCTTCAGCCAGGTCGCCGAACGCACCCATGCCGCTAGAGACATTGACGATCCGTCCGTAGTTGTGCTGCCGCATCATTGGAACAAAAGCCTGGCACAGGCGCCAAGGGCCAAAAAGGTTCGTCTCGACAGCGTGATGTACCAGTTCGAGGTCGGCGTCGATACCGCGCTGTTCGCCATCGTTCGCGATGGCCGCGTTATTTACGAGGATGTCAATCTTGCCGAAGTCCGCATGGATTGACGCGGCTAGCCGCTCCACGCTACGCGGATCCGTCACATCAAGCTGCCGCGGCACGGCGCGCTCGCCCAAATCGCCCAACCTGCGTACCGCCTGGTCCGCTTTGGCGTAATCACGCGCCGTAAGGATGACCCTGCAGCCAGAGCGGGAAAGCTGCCGGACAATTTCGTAGCCGATGCCTCGATTTGCGCCGGTAACCACGGCGACCCGATCGACACTCATGAACTATCCAGTCCTAAACACTCAGTACTTCAGGGAGTTGGCGACCGGCTCCAGGCTATTATTGACCGAACGCTTCCCAGTCCTTCGGATAGTCAAAGCTGGTCTGCACATCCAGGGTTACGCCGTCGCGAGCAGCCCGACCAGCCGTAAGAATGACGTCGAGCACATGGCGCGCGTGTTCTCCGGTCAAAAGTGGCGGCAATCCTCTTTGGATGCATTCAACGAGATGAGCTGCACCGCCAAATATGTAGAGGCCGCGGGTCGGTAGATCGTCGGAGCTGATTCGCGGCGCAGTCGACCATGCTCCGTCCCCGCCGGCACGCCACATGCGTATCGTACCTGTGTCATCGTAGATGCTATTCACCACCAGCGCGCCATCAGTCCCGTAAATCTCAAGGTGCGGACCGGTCGTTGCCCAAGCGCAATACGTGGAATCCAGACTGGCAATCGTCTTGGGCGCGTCGCCATCCGTGAAATCGAGCAGCATCTGCACGTTGTCCGCGACACCAACCGAGATTTCCTTCCCGGCCGCCGGACCATACAGAACCGTGCGCGTAGGTAGGCTGATGCTGGCCATTGCCGAGACCCGCCGGACGGGGCCGAGCAGCTCGGTAAGCATGTGCAGCGGATACACACCCAGGTCGGCCAGTGGACCGGCCCCTTCCTCGTAGAACCAGGTGGGATCCGAGGTATACTCCCGCCAGCCGGCCGGCCCAAAGGTCGAGAGCTGGGCACGGGCGCCCAGCACGCGGCCGATGGCGCCGCCATGCAGCAGGCGTCTTAGGTCAACCATGAATGGACTGATTGCCACCGCGGGCGCGCACACGAAAACGCGGTCCGCCCGACGTGCCTGTGCAATCAACAGGTCGGCTTCGTCAAGAGTATTGGCCATCAGCTTCTCGGTCAGCAGATGCTTGCCCGCGTCCAGGACGGCGCTGCTAACGGGCACGTGATGCTTCGGCGGCGTGAGATTGAGAACCGCATCTATGGTGGGGTCGGCAAGCAGCGCATCCATCGACTCGTATGCGCTGGCGCCATACGCGGCGACCGCGGCCGCGGACCGTGCAGAGTCGCGATCGTAGAATCCAGCTATCACGGCCTGGTCTTCGATGGTAGCAAAGCCCGGAAGATATCGCCTGAACGCTATATCGCCGCAACCTACGATGCCGACACGAACGCGGTCTGTCATTTTCCCCTCAAAATCCCACTGGTCCGGACGCTCCGGGCAATAACGCAAAAAGACCGGTCGCTAATGGGACCGGCCGGATCGATACATCGAGATCAGCAGCCAGAGTCCGAGCCCGCCTGCAGCGACGAGGCCAGACGCGAACAAAAAGAGGAGCAGCAGCGAGCCGTGACTTGCCTCGACCACCTGTAGCAGCAAGGCCAGACCGACGATGAAGGCCGCGGCCAGAATGCTCACCGATAAGCGATTCACCATGTGATTGAGATCACGCATAAGAGGGTCCATGCCCTCAGGCCGCACCGCCACACCGATATCGCCTCGCTCCAGCCGTCCGAGCAGCCGTTGAGCCCGTTGCGGAAACGTGGTAGTCAGCTCGAGCAGCGCCCCGAGATTCAGCGCCGCGGCCTGCCCATCGGGACGTGGGAAGTAAAGGCGACGCAGCGCGCCCTCGACGTATGGTCTCGCCTCTTCGACGAGGTGAAATTGGGGATCCAGCTGTGAGCCCAGGCCCTCGTGCATGACCAGTGTCTTGGCCATCAGCGCGAGATCGCCGCGCAGCAGCAGGTTGTGGCGCCTGGCCAGGCGGAACAAGTCCTCCAGGACGCCGCCCAATTTGATCTCCTGCAAACGCACGTCGTGATAGCGCCCGAGAACCCGGCGCATGTCCGCGCGCAGTTGGGCTGTCTGCGTTCCCGTCTGGGCAACGCCAAGCATCAGCAGCCCCTCGGTCAAGCCGTCTGCGTCACCCCGCACCCAGGAAACCAGCAAAAGCAACAGCTCGCGGCGAGTCGCTTCGTCGAGACTGCCGGTCAGGCCGAAGTCCACAATGCCGATACTGCCATCGGCCCGTACGAGATAATTGCCCGGATGCGGATCGGCGTGGAAAAAGCCCACGTCAAGTATCTGGCGAAGGACTGTGCCTGAAAGAGTGCGAGCGACCGCGCGCCGATCCACGCCCAGGCGCGAGAGTGCTACAACGTCGCTAATTTTCACGCCGTCGAGCCGTTGCATGGTGAGCACTCGCGCCGACGTCAGGTCCCAGTAGATGCGGGGCACGGCGACACGTGCCTCCTTGCCGACGACACGGACGAAACGTTCGGCATTTCGCGCCTCACGCACGTAATCAAGCTCGTCGCGAAGCCCATCGGAAAAGTGCTCGACGGTCTCCTCCAGATTGCGCAGAAATGGCAGGTCGACCCGCGATATCGCAAGATGCGCCAGGTCATGCATGATCTGCAGATCAAGCTCGATGTCGCCGACGATGCCCGGTTTTTGCACCTTCACCACGACCGAGGTACCGTCGAGCAATGTTGCCGCATGTACTTGTCCGATGGACGCGGTTGCAATAGGGAACGGATCGAACGTTGCGAACAGAGCTTCCGGATATCCTCCAAGCTCGGCATGCACCACCTCGCGCACCAAATCATACGAGACGGGCGAGAGTGAGTCCTGCAGCGAGCTAAGTGCAGTGATGTATGGCTCGGGTAGCAGATCAGGCCGAGTGCTGAGAATCTGCCCCAGCTTGATGAAGGTCGGGCCCAGCTCCTCGAGCGCGTCGCGCAGTGATTGTGGGCGCCCGTACACTCCGGCACGCCTGATAACGGGCAGCCGGCTGTGCTGCACGAGCAGGCCAAATCCATGGCGCGTCAGCACCGAGACAACGTGTCGCTGCCGACCATGGCGGCTTCGTCGTGGCTCCGATGCCTCGGCCGATGGGGACTGTTGGACCTCCCGCATCCCAGTAGCCCTCCTACGCGCATTGTACAAGTGGAGGCGGCTTCCCGGACGATGCAGTGCGGAGCGAGAGTGCGGCAGATGCGCACCATCGCTCAGTTTCCGTTTTCTAACACCAATGTGACTATCCCTGTTTATCGCGCCGGATACCTTCCATATGCTGCCGCCATGAGACGTGCCAGAGGCAATGTCGCGTCCGCCACGTGCAAAGACCCGCGCGGCACATTGCGCCCCAATGAGCTTGTCACTAACGGACGCGCGACCGCACGCGGCGCCCTCCACAGCGAGGGAACGCGACCATTACGCGGCATCCGCCGGTCAAGAGGGCAGCCTGGCGAAGACCTGTACGGCTATTACTCCTGTATTCTACCGTTGCGATTCTCGCCAAGGCCACTGACAGAACAGTCGGTATACACCGCGACCCGGCAGCGTCCGCCATCTGATTTGCAGTCTGCGTATCGCTTTGTTACTGTGATGAAAAGTAGCGATTGACACCCGCGCCGCCAACCCGTAACAACGTGCTGTAAGCACGGTTCTTCCTGCTTTCGACTCCTGAACGCCGTGACAGAGTTCGTTCTGGAGCGTTTCGTACGTCTCGAAATCGCTACCGGCAGGGGGATTGCGAGTGGGAGCGCCACGACCAAGCAGACACAACCCATACTTCGATTTGCTCGACGCGTGCAAACAGCGTGGCTGCCCCATCTGCACGTTAGTGCTCGGAGTTGTGCGCCACTACCTCGAGGCGATTGTATATGAGTGCGTCAATGACCCTCCGACACGCATCGCCGTGGTCGCCTCGCATGGCTACTGCAACGATCACACGTGGCAGCTTCACGAGATGCGGGCCAGTCTCGGCGCCGCAATCATGTACCGTGACGTGCTCCGCGGGGTGATGAACTCCATTGCCGTCAGATCGGCCGGATCCCGGCTCAGCCTCTTTGCGCCCCGCAAGTACTATCTGGGTGTGCTCAGTCGACTTACGTCGTTTGTGAACAGCGCGGAGCCTCCGGGTATCGGTCGAAGTCTCGCGGATCCGCATGCCGCCTGTCCTGCATGTCAGGTGCGAGAGCGGAGCGAGCTTGGTTACCTGGGCGCAGTGCTGGAGCACATCGACGAGATGGAGTTTCTCGAGGCGTTTCGTGGCACAGGCGGACTGTGCATCGTCCATCTCGACCAGGCTGCGAGTACGGCGCGGGACATCGCGGCGGTGGATCGACTACTTGCCGTGCAAGTCGAGCTGCTGCAGTCGCTCGATGCCGAGCTTAGCGAATTCCTGCGCAAGCAAGATTACAGATTTAGGGCTGAGGACATCGGCCACGAGGGTGACTCCTGGATTCGTGCGCTGGCGATGGTTGCAGGCAAGCGCGGCGTGCGCTGACTGGGCCTAGCCGGCGCTCCATGCATAGATCGCGTCGCCATCTGCTGCCAACCGGAAATAGTTATGTAAACTACAAGTGGCGACTGCATCTGTGGGCAGGGAACTTTACCAGGCTGTACAACCAATAACGGTGTTGAGACGTCTGAAAGATGGTGGAATCAATGGCGGGTCAGTATCTACTGGCAATAGACGTAGGAAACACCAATGCGGTGTTCGGTATGTTTGAGGGTGAGACGCTAGTCGGCAGTTGGCGACTCGCTACCGCTGAGGATCGCACTGCGGATGAATACGCGGCAATGTTGATGCCGCTCTGCGCTCACGCGGGTCTACGGCGTGAGGCCGTTGGTGGTGCTGTCATCGCAAGCGTGGTGCCACCGCTGACGCCGATCATGACGGAGCTGGTCGAACGGTACTGGTCGGTCACGCCTTTGCTGATAAGCCATAGCCTGCACACGGGGCTGGTGATCAAATATGATCGGCCGGGCGAGGTCGGAGCAGACCGCATTTGTGATGCCGTGGCAACGAAAGCCCTCTACGGTTCCCCGTCGATCTTCATAGACTTCGGGACAGCGACGACATTTAATGCGATAGACGCGGCCGGTGACTACCTTGGCGGCGCGATTGCACCCGGAATCAATCTGTCAATGGAGGCGCTCGCCAGATACGCAGCTCAGCTGCATCGCATAGAGTTGGTCGCGCCTCCCAGCGCGATCGGACGAAACACCGTGCATGCCATGCAATCCGGGGTGTTCCTTGGCTATCTTGGGCTGGTGGAATCGATGACGGAGCGCTTCCAGCACGAGCTTGGCGGTAGGGCGCGTGTGATTGCCACAGGCGGGCTTTCCACGCTGATCGGCCCCGCTACGCCGATGATCGAGATAATCGACCCCCTGCTGACCATCAAGGGATTGCGCATGATCTGGGAGATGAATCGGTCGAGGGTGGGATGATCCTCAGAGCACACGCGAAGATCAACCTGACTCTTGAGGTACTCGGTAAACGACCGGACGGGTATCACGAGATTCGGTCGGTTATGCGCAGCCTCGATCTTCATGACACGATTGTGATCGAGGCAGGTGGTTCTCTCGAGGTCCAATGCGACATCACGGAGCTAGGCGGTGAGGCGAACCTCGCCTACCGAGCGGCCAGACTGCTACAGCAGGAAACTGGATCTCAGCCGGGAGCGCGTATCTCGATCCGCAAAGCGGTTCCAGTAGCTGCCGGGCTCGGCGGCGGTAGTAGTGATGCGGCCGCGACACTTCTGGGGCTCGATCGGCTGTGGCGTATCAACCTTGGGGACCGGCGCCTGGGCGAACTTGCCGCTCAGCTCGGCTCCGATGTTCCATTCTTTTTACTCGGCAGCACAGCCATAGCCGCCGGTCGAGGTGAGCGCATCCAGCGCATCGAGGATCAGCCGAACTGCCATGTTGTGCTCGTAAACCCAGGTTTTGCGGTGTCGACGGCCGCGGTCTACGGCGGTGTAACGCCTGAGCTCTACAGCGACGGCGAGTACAGCAATCAGTTCGCGGCCCTTGCGCCAGGCACTTCCCCCTCAGCCTGGCCATTGGTCAACGTCCTGCAGGACGTGACCTGCCGAATCCATCCGGTCATCGACCAAATGCTGACTGCCCTACGGGAGTGGGGTGCGGTACAAAGCCGGATGTGCGGCAGTGGACCGACGTGCTTCGGGCTATTTAGTGATTCCGATCGAGCGGATGCCGCCGTGCAGGCCGCATCGGCACGCGGCTGGCGCGCCTGGCTCACGCGGTTCGCGTAACGCGCGGCTCCCTGAAGTT
>JAQBPC010000557.1 GCA_028287725.1 Chloroflexota bacterium
TTGGTACCTGCGACGACGGGGTGGTGATAGACCTGTCACGTATGAGGGGCATCCGCGTCGATCCAGCCAATCGTACGGTGCGGGTCGAGGGCGGCTGCGTCTGGGCCGACGTCGATCACGCGACCCATCCCTTCGGACTGGCGACGCCGAGTGGGTTCATCTCCTCGACCGGCGTGGGCGGCCTGACACTGGGCGGCGGCATCGGCTACCTCTCGCGCACCCACGGCCTGACGCTCGACAACCTGCTCGGCGTGGACATGGTGCTGGCAGACGGCAGCTTCGTTAGCGCCGACGCAGAGCAGAACCCCGACCTGTACTGGGCCGTACGCGGCGGCGGCGGCAACTTCGGCGTCGTGACTTCGTTCCTGTTCCGCTTGCATCCGATCGGCACGGTCTATGGTGGGCCGATGTTGTGGCCTTTTGAAATGGCTCAGGATCTGATGAAGTGGTGGCGCGACTTCATCCTCACCGCGCCCGAGAACATCAATGGCTGGTTCGGATTCGTCACGGTGCCGCCCGCGCCGCCGTTCCCGGAGCAGTTTCATCTCACCAAGATGTGCGCCATTGTGTGGTGTTACACCGGCCCGCTCGACCAGGCCGAGGATGCGTTCAAGGCCATTCGTGCGTTTAGCCCACCGGCGGTGGACTTCGCCGGACCGATCCCCTGGCCGGTTCTGCAGGGTATGTTCGATGCGCTCTATCCGCCAGGACTCCAGTGGTACTGGAAGGCCGACTTCGTTAAGGACCTGAGCGACACGGCGATCGAGCTACACGCGAAATACGGCTCTCAGCTGCCGACCATGCACTCGACCATGCACCTGTACCCCATCAACGGCGCGGCACAGCGGGCCGGCAGGAACGATACGGCGTTCAGCTTCCGCGACGCCAACTTCGCCGAGGTGATCGTGGGCGTCGATCCCAACCCGGCCAACAACGAGCGCATGATTCAGTGGGCAAAGGACTACTGGCTGGCGCTCCATCCGCACTCGGCCGGCGGCGCCTACGTGAACATGATCATGGATGAGGGTGAGGACAACGTCAAGGCTGCATATCGAGAGAATTACGGGCGCCTGGCAGAGGTCAAAGCCGCCTATGACCCCGCCAATCTCTTCCACACGAATCAAAATATCAAGCCAAAGGCGTAGGCTCGGACCCGCGCTGCGTGCGGCGCAGCGGTAGCGCCCGCGACCGTGCCCCCGCTCTCCTCCGTGGGGGCACGGTCACGCTTGGCAAGCTGGGAGCGATCTGGAGGAAGGAATCGTGAATCAATGGATCATGAGTGGCGTTTGCCGCACACCATGCCTCAGAGCTGACCGGGCTTTGCCTTTTTACCTAGCTGGCCGCATCCCATCCCATGTAGCCCTCCTACAATCGGGGACCGACCAGCGGGAGCAGCGGTGGGCCAGGGGCCCGCCAAGCCGACACTAGAGACCAAGGCCATCGCGTCGTGCCCTGTGACCCACGATCGTGCCCTCCCTCGCCCACCCGGATGCGTGGAACCAGCTCCTTGTAGTGCGTTCATACACTCCTGGCAGGCGCTCAGGCGCTCAGGCGCTCAGGCGCTCAGGCGCTCAGGCGCTCAGGCGCTCAGGCGCTCAGGCGCTCAGGCGCGGCTGCCGGCAAGCAGATCGCGGGCCGCGTCCGCCACGTGGCGCGGCGTCAGCCCGTACTTCTCGAGCAAGGGGGCGTTCGGCGCGCTCTCCCCGAACACATCCCGCAGGCCCACGCGGCGGAGCGGCGTGGGGCGGTGCTCGCCCAGCGTCTCGGCCACGGCCCCGCCCAGGCCGCCGATAATCGAGTGATCCTCGGCCGTCACCACAGCGCCGGTGCGCGCCGCCGCCGCGACGATGGCGTCGACGTCGAGCGGTTTCAGCGTGGGTACATGGAGCACATGGGCGGAGATGCCCTCGGCGGCCAGCAAATCGGCAGCCTCCAGCGTGCGCACGCTCTGCACGCCGGTGCTGATCAGCGTCACGTCGCTCCCCTCGCGGAGCAGATAGGCGCGGCCAATCTCGAAGGAGCGATCGCGCGGGGTAATCACCGGGCTGGCATCGCGGGTAAGGCGCAGGTAGGCCGGGCCATCGTGCTCCATCAGCGCCGTCATCGCCGCGCGCACTTCCACGCCGTCGGCCGGGGCGATCACGGTCATGTTCGGCATGGCCCGGAAAATTGCGATATCCTCGACGCACTGGTGCGTCTTCCCGGTAGAGCCGGTGAGGATGCCGCTGTAGCCGCCGGCGAGCTTCACGTTGAGGCGCGGCTGTGCCACCACCACGCGGACCTGGTCGAGGTCGCGGGAGGCGATGAAGGCCGCGAACGAGCTCACCCAGGGGACGAAGCCGAGCGTCGCCAGGCCGGCGGCCACGCCGACGAGGTTTTGCTCCGCGATGCCCATCTCGAGGAAGCGGTCCGGCCGGGCGTTGTTCAGAATATCGGCGCGGGTTGAGTTCGCCAGGTCGCCGTCCAGGAGCAGCAAATCGGGGTAGCGGTCGGCGAGCTCAACCAGCGTCTCACCGAAGGCGACGCGCGGCGCGATGGTTTCGCTGGTGATCATGAATTGCCTCCGGCGCTAATATCGGCCAGTGCGGCATCGCGCTGCTCTTGCGAGAGCGGTTTGGCATGCCAGGCGTAATGGTTCTCCATAAACGAGACGCCCTTGCCTTTGACCGTATTGGCGATGACGACGGTCGGCGTGCCCGGTGCGCCTTCGTGCGCGTGGCGGAGCGTCTGGAGGACGGCAGCCATGTCATGACCATCCACCTCCAGGACGCGCCAGCCGAACGCCTGCCAGCGCGCGGCGATCTCCGGCTGGTGCATGGTCAGGCCCTCGCCACCGGCGTTTGGCCAGGAGTATTGGGGTAGGCGATTATGGTCGATGATCGCGACCAGGTTATCGAGCTTGTAGCGGGCGGCGACGAACGCGGCCTCCCAGACCTGCCCCTCCTGGATCTCGCCGTCGCCGAGCATCACGTAGGTGCGGAAGTCCAGGCCGCGGCGTTTGGCGCCGATGGCCATGCCCACGCCGGGTGAGAGGCCCTGGCCCAACGAGCCGGTGCTCATGTCCAGCCCGGGCAATGCCTTCATATCCGGGTGCCCCTGGAGGCGTGAATCGATGGCATCGAAGGTGGCGAGCTCCGCTACCGGGAAGAAGCCACGCAGGGCCAGCACGGTGTAGAGCCCGATGGAGCTATGGCCCTTGGAGAGAATGAAGCGGTCGCGATCGGGCCAGCTGGGCCGTTGCGGGTCGATGCGCATGACGTCGAAGTAGAGCGCCACGAGCATATCGGCCGCCGAGAGGGGGCCGCCAAGATGCCCGGCCTGCGCCTCAAAAATGGTCTCGACAATCAGGCGCCGGGCGTCCCGGGCGCGATCGCGCAGGCTCTGGAGCTGCTGATTTTCTACTTCGACCGTTGCCATTATCATCTCGCTCCTGACCGTCTTCGTCCGTTATCCGCGCGATACGCCGCTGAAGGAAATATACCCCTGGACTGCATACGGCAATTGGTACCAGCCTCGCGGCCCGGCAAGCCCCTGACAGATCGGCCGGGGCAGATCAACGCCCTAACTGGTTAGAGCTCTTACCAATGGATGCGAGAATAGCATGCGCATCTTTGTGCGTCAACCTCATTGACAGGCAACGGACGCCATCCTAAGATGACCCTAGTGTCTGGCTAGAGGTCTAACCAGTCGCCGGCTGCCGGGCCGTCATAGCCTGCCGGCAGAACCTTGGGGCAAGATGTCCGCCGAATTGCCATCCCTGGGCCGTGCCCGGCTCTCGAGCCTTGCCGGGAACGAGCTGCGCACGCGGATCATGAACGGCGTGTGGCAGCCCGGTGACCGGCTGCCCTCCGAGCGGCAGCTCAGCGAGCAATTGGGCATGAGCCGTGCCTCCATTCGTGAAGCGACGCGGAGCCTGGAAGCAATGGGGCTGGTGGATGTCCGGCATGGCCAAGGGGTGTTCGTCCGTAGCGCTCACGAGGCCGACGCGCCTGCATTTGCGCGCTGGAATATCGAGCACGGCTACAGTATCGGGGAATTACTGGCCTTTCGCTTGCTCGTGGAGCCCGAGCTGGCCGCGTTGGCGGCGGAGCAAGCGGATCTGCCGTTCATTGAGGAGCTGACGGCGATCATGGTCTCCATGCAGGAGGCAGCGGCACGAAGCGATCTGCCGGAGCTGACTCGGCTCGACACCGCCTTTCACGATGCGATTACTCGCCGGGCCGGAAACCGCCTGTACCGCGATCTCCTGGGCCAGGTAGGGCAACTGTTGATCGAGAGCCGGCAGATCAGCCTGGGCGTTCCCGGCCGCGCCTCGCAGGTCGTCGCCGTGCACTACAGCATCATTGAAGCAATCCGCACGGGGAACGGGGATAGTGCCTGGGCGGCCATGCGCGGCCATCTCGAGAAATTTGCCGCCGACATGCATATCGAGCCGGTCGGCTACTAGCGCGCCCGCGCGACGTGCTGGTCCGGCGCAGCTATGGGGCGCGGGCCGCAGGGCACCGTATGGCGCCGTTATCGATAATGGAACTATGGGTATGGGATTGCCCGCCTCGTGCAAGGCGCGAGATCACTCCAACGCAGGAGTAAAGGTAGGGAACCATGGCAGTCCAAATGGCAGTCAAATCAATCAACCCGGCGACCGAGGAGGAACTGGCGGCGTTCGAGGAATTTACGCCGGAGCATGTTGACGCTGTGCTCACCGAGGCGCGCACGGCATTCCTGAACTGGCGCGAGTCGAGTTTCGCGGTCCGCAGCGCACTGATGCACAATGCAGCTCGCTATCTGCAGGAGAACAAGGCGCGTTTGGCCGGGCTGATCACCACCGAGATGGGAAAGACGATCGCCGAGTCGGAGTCCGAGATCGAGAAATGTGCTTGGTGCTGCGATTATTTCGCAGACCATGCGGAGGGGTTTCTGGCGGACCAGCCGGTGGCTACCAATGCACGGGAGAGCTTCGTCGCCTTTGAGCCGCTGGGCGTGGTGCTGGCCATAATGCCGTGGAACTTCCCATTCTGGCAGGTCTTCCGCTTCGCCCCTCCCACCTTGATGGCCGGGAACACGGCAGTGCTCAAGCATGCCTCGAATGTTCCCCAGTGTTCCCTGGCGATCGAAGAAGTGTTCCGCGAAGCAGGATTTCCGCAAGGCGTTTTCCGCACCTTGCTGATGCCCTCGTCTCAGGTACAGGGGGTCATCGAAGACCACCGGATCGCGGCGGTCACGCTGACGGGGAGCGATGTAGCGGGCAGCAAGGTCGCGACGACGGCCGGCCGCGTGCTGAAGAAGGCGGTCCTGGAGCTTGGCGGCTCCGATCCCTTCATCGTGCTGCCGGACGCGGATCTCGACGGCGCCGTGGAGTTCGCGGTGAAGTCGCGCTTCCAGAATGCGGGGCAAAGCTGTATCGCCGCAAAGCGCTTCATCGTGGTAGACGAGGTGGCGGCGGAGTTCGAGCGCCGTTTCGCCGAAGCGGCGGGACGTTTGCGCGTGGGCGATCCCACGCGGCGGGAGACGCAAATGGGGCCACTGGCCCGTGAGGACCTGCGTCGAGCCCTCCACGAGCAGGTGCGCGACTCGGTAGCACAGGGAGCCAGGGTGCTGTGTGGCGGGCAGTCTATAGACGGCAAAGGCTACTTCTACGCGCCGACGGTGCTGGCGGATGTCACGCCCGCGATGCGCGTCTTCCGCGAAGAAACGTTTGGCCCGGTGGCGGCGGTGATCCGTGCGCGCAACGCTGCGAACGCGGTGGCACTGGCCAACGATTCGCAGTACGGGCTCGGTGGCAACCTCTGGTCCCGGGATATCGAAGGCGCCAAGCGGCTGGCACGGAGGATCGAGTCCGGACTCGTGTTCATCAACGGGATGACGGCATCCGACCCGCGACTGCCATTCGGCGGCGTAAAGCACAGCGGGTATGGCCGCGAGCTCTCACACTTCGGCATCCATGAATTCACCAATATCCAGACCATCTGGGTCGGCCCGGCGCAGGGCCCTGCCCAACCGACTGCGCCCGCTGAATAATAGGCAGCGGGCGGCGCAACGCCTACATAGAGGTATAGAGAGAGCGGTACACATCACCTATCCGGTAAGGGGTTCAAAACCCTTACCGGATAGGCCTGCATAGGTCAGCGATTCCGGTACCCCCTATGAGGCAGCAGCTTGGAGGAAGAGAAAGTAGCGATGCAACAGTACCGGATCGCGGTGATCGCCGGCGACGGTGTCGGGCAGGAAGTGATCCCGGCCGGCATGCGCGTGCTGTCGGCGGTGGCCGTCCGCGCCGGCACGTTTATGTTGGAGTTCGAGGAACTACCCTGGGGCAGCGACTACTACCAACGCACCGGCAGGATGATGCCGGAGGATGCGCTGCAAACCCTGCGTGACTTCGATGCCATCTACCTGGGCGCCGTGGGCCGGCCCGACGTGCCGGATCACCTCTCGCTGTGGGGCCTGTTGCTGCCGATCCGGCAGCAATTCAGTCTCTATATCAACGCAAGGCCGGTCAAGCTGTTCCCTGGCGTGCGTTGCCCATTACGGGATAAGGGGCCTGCCGACGTCGATATGCTCTGCATACGCGAGAACTCTGAAGGGGAGTACGCGGGCGTTGGCGGACGCGTGCACGTGGGCCTTGGCCACGAGGTGGCGCTGCAGACCGACGTGTTTACCCGCACCGGCGTGGAGCGTGTGGTGCGCTATGCCTTTGAACAGGCTCTCCTACGGCGGAAGCATCTGACCAGCGTGACAAAATCGAACGCCAGCCCGCATACGTTTGTGTTCTGGGACGAGGTGGTCCGCGACGTAGCACGCGAGTACCCGGACGTGGAGGTACGAAGCATGCTCGTCGACGCCGCGGCGGCCGCATTCATCACCCGACCGGAGTCCTTCGACGTGGTGGTTGCCTCAAACCTCTTCGGCGACATCCTGACCGACATTGGGGCCGTGATTCAGGGAAGCATGGGTCTTGCGGCCAGCGCGAATCTGAACCCCGGCGGCAAGTTCCCTGGCCTCTTCGAGCCGGTGCATGGCTCGGCGCCGGACATTGCCGGGCAGGGGATAGCCAATCCGCTTGGCGCGATCTGGGCAGGCGCGCTGCTGCTCGAGCATTTGGGCGAACCGGCAACCGGCGCCAGGGTGATGGACGCGATGGCCCAGGTACTGGCGAGAGAAGTGGTGCGCACCCGCGATCTCGGCGGCACATCGCGTACCGAAGAGGTCGCGGACGCGGTGATCGCGGCGCTTGCCTAGCGATCCCAGCAGCCGGAGCTTCAGCCCGCCCACTGCCCATGCTCGCGGCGTCATGCGAGGAGCCCACTTATTCAGTACGCCGAATTCTCCGGTGGGAATGCTCTAACATTCTGCCTCACTCGCCAGACTCTCCCGTGCCGGTCGCGTCGCTTGCGAGTTGCCCCTCTCACTCGGCCATCCCGTACCATGAGGAAAATAGCGCTCCCTGCCGTGGGAGCTGTGATTCCGGGGGTATGTGTGGGGCATTGTGCTGAGTATGCCGGCCGGCGCCGGTAGTGTCTGAGCCGCTGTTTGTAGGGATCGACCTGGGGACCGCGCGCGTCAAGGTCGGGATATTCGATCGCCAGGGGCATCAGCATGCCATGCGCATCGTCCCCCATGCCGGACTGATGACCGTGGAGCGGGGCGAGGTGACCCAGGATGCTGCCGGCTGGTGGCATGCCGTGTGTAAGGCCCTGCGTGCCGTCAGCGCTGAGGTCGACGTGGACCGCATCGCTGCGATTGCCGTCTGTGGCCAGGGGCCGACACTCGTCTCGACCGACGCCAGGCTGCACCCACGCGGCCTGGCGCTCACCTGGATGGATAAGCGGGCTACCGGTGAGGCGGCCGCACTCGGCAAGCAAATCGGGCATTCGGTCGACCCTGGTCATTACGTGGCGAAGGCGCTCCGGCTGAACCACGTGGATCCCGATCCGCGCCGCCGCTGGTACTTCCAGTCATGGGACTACATCACGGCGCGGCTCTCCGGCGTGCCGCACGCCTCGTCCACCTGGTTCGAGGATGAGCTGGCCGCCTCGGGTCTGCCCAGGGATCATTTCCCCCCATACGTGGCGCCGGGACAGCCGGTGGGGTCGCTTACGGAGGCCGCGGCGCGATCGTGCGGGCTTCGGGCGGGCGTGCCGGTGGTGGCGGGAACCAACGACGGCATCGCGTCATGTATCGGCGCTGGTCTGACTGAGCGCGGCGATTCGGTGATCCTGGGAGGAACCTCTGGTGGTTTCGTGCTCTGTTGGGATCCCGTGCCTGGTGCCTGGGCGCCGCCGCCTGGAACATATCCGGAGCCGCCGGGCCGGCGTTACCTTGGCGCCTCGATCTCCTCCAGCGGCCTGGCGCTCGATTGGTTGGCTTCGTTGCTTGGCGCGCACGAGTATGGCGCGCTGCTCGATGGGGCCGCGGCGGTGCCGCCGGGATCGGATGGCCTGCTGCTGCTGCCCTATATCGCGGGCCTATTCCTGCCCTATACCGTCGACGAGCGCGCGCCCCTGGCAGACCCCGACGCTCGCGGCGTCTTCTTTGGACTGCGCGCAAGCCATTCCAGGTCGCATCTGGTGCGCGCCGTGCTCGAGGGCGTCGCCTTTGCCGTGCGACAAGTGTACGACGGCACGGTTGCGCAGGCTGGGCCTCCCCCAGCCACACGCACCGTGGGCGGCCAGGCGCACAGTGCGCTATGGAACCAGATCAAGGCCGATGTTCTGGGTATTACCGTCCTGGTGCCGGAGGTAGTGGAGGCAGGCGCTCTGGGCGCCGCCTGCCTGGCGGCGGCAGGTAGTGGCCATCATAAGGACATGTGGGAAGCGGCGCGGGCGATGGTACGAGTCGCGGATCGCCTGGAGCCGGATCCCGCGGCGCACGATCTCTATGATCGGCGCTATGAAGAAGTCTTCAAGCCCCTATATCCCCAGGTGAAGGACCTCTTCCCCCGCCTGGGTTAGCCGGCATCCCCATCCGTACACGGGGTACATCGCCCTCTACCGCACTATAGAAGCGGTCCGGCGCCATTGCTCCCCTCTACCCTGCCCTCATGCCCTCATGCCCTCATGCCCCCAGCCTCTCGATCCGCTCGCGGAATACCGCTTAACTGCTGCCGTTTCGCTCTAGCCCCGGGGAAGCGCCCGCTTGGCTGAACGCGCTCGGGTCGAGCGCAACGTCGGCGACGTTTCTTCCCATATCCCCCAAATGGAGGGTCTCCCTTCAGAAATATAGCCCATTTGTACTCCTTGTACACGGCTGGGTTCGACAGTATTCTTGGCGAGCTAATGGATAGGGGGCGGGCCGTGTGGCCCGCCCCAACGCTGTCAACTTTTCCGGGGCAATAATTTATGGGTGATAGGGCAAATCGCGCAGTTCAGTGCGGAATAACAGGTTTTAGGGCGCGATTATGCTGGATCGCCGCAATTCTTTTACTGGTGGTAGCAAGCAACGCCAACGCAACAACGCATGCTCAGCAACCGCAGCGTGGGCAATCGCTGACTCAAACGTTGGCTGCCATGCAGCAGCTTGAAGGTGGTTTCTACAATAAGCAGGCGGGGCTGTATTCCGCGCTCGAGGTGAAGCCGAAGCAGGTGGCCTCGCTCTGGCCCACCTCGCAGGTGCTCTCGGCTGCCATTCATGTGGCGCGCTTGACGGGGCAACAAGCAGACCGGCAACGTGTTCGCCGGATCATCGACTCGCTCCGCAACTATCTTGGCCCGCTTGGCGTGTTTCACGCTCTCACTGTGCCGAGCCATACCTACTACGACGACAATAATTGGATCGCTCTGGACTTGCTGGACGCCTATGATCTGCTTCACGATCCTGCGTATCTGACCCTGGTGAAGCGCATCTTTGCTTTCGAAGTTACAGGCTGGGATACGAAGAATGGCGGTGGCATCCGCTGGGCCGTTGGTCATACGGACCGGCCGACGGTGGCCACGGCGCCCGTGATTATTATCGGAATGCGGCTGGCGGCAATCACGCACCAGTCGTACTACCAGGATTGGGCGGCCCGCTGCTACACCTGGGAGAACACGCATCTTCGTGGGCCCGACGGCCTGTATTTGGATCACCTGATCCTCGGCGCCGGCATCGATCGGCGGTTCTTCAGCTACAACCAGGGATTGATGATCGAGGCGAATCTTGCCTACGCTGCCCGCACCGGAAACAAGTATTACCTCGACCAGGCACGACAGATCGCCACGCTCACGGCCAAACTGCACCCCGGTCCCTGGCACCCGCGCGCGATGGTCGCGGTGTTCGATGCTATCTACTACGAAGCACTAGAGCATCTCAACCAGGTAAGTGCCGGCGCGGCCAGTATGAATGTGGCGCAGGAGTACCTGCAATGGGCCTGGCCGGTCGCGCGGGCCCCACGCCAGGGCCAGGACGAGGACGAGATATTCGAGCAGGCGGCCTTCGTGATCAGCTCGGCGGTGGTCAGCTCACACTAGCTTGCTTGCCATCCCGCATAGGGGCGGCTTCGAGATACTGATCGTACCCTGAGATCGCAGCTATAACGTCTAGCTCTCGGATCCCGCATACTCAGCATTACCTGCTGAGTATGCGGGATTTTGTGTACGAGATGGTGCGGATGGTCGGGCTGCCCGCCGTGATCGGTGTGTACGCCTCTGGCCCCTGGCATCAATGGCGGTACGGTCCCACGTGGTTGAGCGACTATTTCCGTGCCGGCTACGGGATGCCGGGCGCAGCCGGCCTTAGCGGCGTGAGAAACCCTGAGCGGTCTGGGATGGGTCGCGCCGGCACGGGTGTCTCGTGACATTCGCGGCCTGCTGCTTGGTCGACATGCAAAACGCCCGGGACTGTGCCGCCTGGATATCGATCGCACCGCCTAGAAGATAAACGGCCAGCGACGCTTCCGGGTAGGCGGTTGCGGATGGCCCGCCGAAGTGGGCGGCGCCGCCTCGCGCTGTTTGATGGACTCGGTATAGAGCTCTTCTATGCGCCCCTGTAGGCCGTCGATGCGTTGTTCGAGCGCAGTCACCCGAGCCTCGCGGTCCTCCAGGCGGGTACGGTATTGTTCGGCCAGACCGCGCCATTCATCGGCTGCACGAGTCAAGGGCGCCAACAGCGCTTGCAGCTGATCGCCGACGACCAGCGAGGTGCCGGCATCTTTAGCGGGCAGCCGGTCTCCATAATCCTCCGGCGCGGGCTCGTGGTGTTCCACGGCATGTGCGCCACGGGCCAGGCGTGCCTTGATCTCGCTGTAGGGGAGGTGATTGATGCGGA
>JAQBPC010000575.1 GCA_028287725.1 Chloroflexota bacterium
TTAAGAACGTTGGCGTTTCACAGTTCTCTTGAAAGTGGATCACGATTTTGGTTATTAGAGCGCTGGTCGCTTCTCTGGCAGTATTGTGCCTTATTTTTCCGACGCAGCACACAGCCTTGGGAGAGAAGCCAAGTCACCCGGCGCAAGCCGCTGCCGGCCAGCCGGCAACCCAGAACAGTGACTGGCCGCACTTTGGCAATACGACAGACCAGACCCGCTACTCAACTCTGAATCAAATCACGACCGCCAACGTTTCCAAGCTCGGAATTGCCTGGACTATTCAACAAGGCGCACACCAGGTCCAATGGGAGACCGACCCAGTAGTCGTCGGTGGCGTCATGTACCTGACCACTAACACAGATCAGGTCATCGCGCTCGATGCCGCGACCGGCAAAGAGCTATGGCGCTACACACCGAACGTCTCGTTTATGCAACTACTGACGGGCGGCGGTGGCGTGCCCGTCAACCGTGGTGTCGAAGTGGCGGGCGGAAGAGTCTTTCTGCTTACATATGATGCACAGCTGATCGCGTTGGATGCGCACACCGGGCACCATATTTGGAGCAGCAGGGTGGCCGACGCCGGGGTCGGATACAACGAGCCGTCACCGCCGACCTATTGGAATGGGCGGCTTTTCGTCGGCAGTGCCGAGGGCGACTCCGGCCTGCGCGGATTCGTGGCAGCATACGACGCGTCGTCGGGCCGCCAGCTTTGGCGATTTTACACGGTACCAGCGCCCGGACATAGCTGGATGCCGAGCCAGGGCGCGCACGGCGGAGGCGACGTATGGATGCCGACGACGATAGATGCACAGACGGGCATTCTCTATTTCGGTACCGGAAATCCAAGCCCGGACCTTGTCAACAACAACCGCCCCGGTTGTAACCCCTGGGTCGATGCCACTGTTGCGCTTGATGCGCGGACCGGCAAGTTCTTGTGGGGACGCACTCAGGTATGTCCCGACGTCTGGGACTATGATTCAGGCCAAACGCCAATTCTGTTGCAGGTGCGGCAAAACGGCCGCTCAATACGCGCCGTCGGTGAGGGCAACAAGAGCGGTGTGTACTGGATATTCGATGCACGCACTGGCGCCACGTTGGCCAAGTCACCCCCGCTGGCCCCTCAGTCAGGACCGCGCTCAGTGCCCAACCAGAAGGGTGTATATGTCTGCCCAGGGAAATTTGGTGGGTTGGATTACTCGCCTCCGGCCTATAGCCCAAAAACCGGCATGATCTATCTTCCGGGTGTCGATTTATGCATGGTCTATAAACAGAGTTCCGCACAAGCCATCAAATCGCACGTGCCAGGCGCGCCCGACCTGGGCGGCACGGCGGAACCAGGAAAGGGACCAGCGCGAGGATTCATGGCGGCCATCGACGCGGGAAGCGGGCGTATTAAATGGCGCCTGCCGATGCCCAAGCCGATGATTGGAGGCACGCTCGCCACGGCAGGCAATCTCGTGTTCAGCGGATCGGATGACGGGCATCTCTACGCGTTCGATGCCGCCACGGGTAAAGTGCTCTGGCATCCTGATCTGGGGCTCGGCTTTGGCGCGGCGCCTATTACCTACCAGATCCACGGAGTTCAGTACGTGGCAATCGCCGCGGGCGGTTCAGGTGCAGCGCCATATACGGGCGCACGAATGGGTGGCTCGCTGGCCGTGTTCAAGTTGGGCGGTAAGCCGATCACCAGGCTTCCAGCGGGCGCATAGTGAGGGTGAGCGGGCGAAGAGCACTACTTGCCGTTCAATGAGAATCGGAACAGGCCGCGCGCCGTCCCCGCAAAGAGCTGGGGTTCAGGCCCGCTTGTCAAAATGAGTGAAAGTACCGTGTACTCCGTGCCCGCAAGCCGGTGCCCGAGTCGACGCCAGGCATTCGCTTGCTGCCTGACGTACACACCATAGCCCATTGTGCCGGCAAATTGCGCCTTGGCGGTTGCGTCATCTATCGCGGGCATGGCGTGGCGCTGAGGAAGACCGGCACTCACGTCGTGCCATATGCCGTTCGCGTGCAGTACCCAGACGCCCGCGCCCATGGTGGTCAGCATAACGCTTGAGTCGGCGCGGAGCGGGAGCAGTGTTTCGGCCGGCAGCGTGGCTGGGAGACCGGCTCCATAGGGGTGCCACGTACGGCCATCGTCGCTGGAAGCCAGCACCGCGGGTGATGTACCGAAAACGCTCGCGAATACCTGGTGGGGGTTCCACGGCGCCCAGGTAATTGCCGGGACCGACGAATCTCCTGTGCGAGCAACCTGTTGCCACTGCCATGTCGACCCAGTACGCGTGCCTCGGAAAATACCACCGATACTGCCCGCGAGCACCACATCGCCGCCGTGCGGCGACGCTGCCAGGGCAAAAATAGGCGCACCGCGAGATGGTGAGCCGACGCGTTGCCACTGTTGGCTATGGTTTGCCGATAGCTGGTACACACCGCCAGTATCGGACCCGGCGAACAATTGGGTGCTAACCGGCTCCGAGGCAAACGACATGACACTTTGGGTGCCGAGTGGGCCGGGAACCTGCGTCCACGTTTTTCCGCCATCTTGAGACAGGCGCACGCCATTCACGGTGCCGGCATACAACTTTTCAGGGGAGCCGGGAACCATCGTCAAAGCATCTGTTTCAGTCGACAGGCGCGTAGCCACCCATTCACCCGAACATGATAGAAATGCCTGGGATGAATATGGTTGCCCGGACTGTCGCGGGCACGGCGACGACTGCCTCGCAGGTGAGCGAGTGGGTGCGGACGCAAGGACCGCGGAAACAGATAGGATGATCGCGGCAAGCAGGAGTGTGATCGCCGGAAGCCTGCGGCGGCGCGCCAGGCTTTTGAAGCGCCGAAACTGGAACTCATTCATATATCTAAGATACGACGCCTTCCTCGACCGGCCTAATTATGGCGACCACCACGCAACGGATCCACAGCGCAATCACGCGCCCGTGCCGGTGCGCTCGACGCGACGATCGCGCTGATGGTCACGGGCCGGGTTACCGCATGCACACGCAAAGCACTTCAGCGTACGCCCTGAAGCCGTTGCAAAACCACGGGGTTACCAGCCCAGCCCGTGACCAAACGCAGACGTACCGGCGAGATTACTGGGAAGGCAACTCTCCGAGTTGTACTGGGATATGCAGTGTTTGTCCATTCCGCAGGACTGTTAAGGTAATGCGGCTACCCGGGTGCTGATTCGCGAGGTACGAGATTACATCGTCGCCACTTGAAACGGACTTGCTACCAATAGCCGTGATCACGTCGCCCGTCTTGAGCCCTGCCTTGGCGCCCGGCCCTGCTGAGACTAATTGGGTCACCAGTACGCCATTGGACGGAGGAGGCGTGCCGGGGGGGCACGCGGTTTGAGCAGAGCACAATGTCACGCCAAGATACGCGCGGCCGGTATGCAGAACACGGTGGTACTTGATGAGCTGAGGCACTACCACCTGTACTCGAGCACTGGAGATGGCAAAGCCTATCCCCTCGGCCGGCGAGCCTAGCTGTGGATCCGCCGCCACCAGCGTTGGTATGCCTACGATGGTCCCGTCGAGAGCGACGAGTGCCCCACCACTATTGCCCGGATTGATCGGGGCGCTGGTTTGAATAGCATCCGGCAAATAGGCGCCCGTTGGCTCCTGCACAGTTCGGCCGGTTGCGCTCACGAGTCCATTGGTTACGGTTTGTTGCAGGCCGAGCGGGTTTCCGATAGCGAGTACGCCCTGCCCGGTCTTCAAGTTATTCGAATTGCCGAACGCTGCCACGGGAAGATTGGCAGAGGCGACGTGCAGCAAGGCAAGATCGTCGGCGCTATCCGATCCGACCAGGGTAGCGGTCAACGTCTGTCCAGACTTAAGGCGGACATGAAAGGTCTTCCCGCCGGACACAACATGGAAGTTGGTAACGATATCGCCCGACTTATCGTAGACGACACCGGAACCACTACCTATGGAAACGTTGATTATCTGAACGACTGAGGGACTGGCTCGGTTAAAGGCGTTAATCGTCACGTCGTCGGCTGCAACTGGCGCACCCGCGGCATGCAGCGGCCTGGCCTCTCGGCTCGGGGCGTTCAGGGCATGGACGGTTCCAATTGGGGCGTTGAAGGCAAACCGATCTACCGCGACACCTGCCACTACGATCGCGCCTACGCTCAAATAGCTCGCAAAGGGTTTCATCGACAAAGTACTCCCTGCACCGACTATTGGGTTGATCCCCCGCTGTTCAGCTTAGTCATATGAGATTCAAGAAACAACGAATGAAGCAGTGTCCGGGTAAGAGTGCATTTGGACGAGGAGACTCTATCCGGCATCGATGTAGCCGATGCCGCGTCCCTCGAAAAACCAGAGGTCGTGGTACACTCCGGCCAGAATAATTGCGATGTCGGGAGTTCAGCGTTGAGCACTTTTTCCCTGATTTACTCCGCCAACAAGGGTGTACTACCTCAAGAGGTTTCACGGCCGTCATTGCTAGACGCCGCCGTATTCGACAGTCGCGAAGGTATTGCATGAGCAGTACAGTCGCCGCGAAAGTGGCAAAGAAGCCCCTTGTGCTCACGATAGATGTTGGGACATCGTCGGTTCGCGCCATGCTATACGATGCGCACGGCCATGCGATTCACGGTAAGGAGGCGCATCGAACTCATCAAATGCGCAGCACCGAGGATGGCGGTATTGAGACCGACGCGCTAGAGCTATTCGGACGCGTGACGGCCTGCATCGACGATCTGCTGCACGCCGCTGGCGGCCTTGCGGTGGCGATCGAAGCTGTGGCGCCCGACACCTTCTGGCACAACGTGCTCGGCATCTCGGCGCAGGGCGAACCACTCACGCCGGTCCTCACCTGGGCCGATACGCGCGCGGCCGGCGCGGCGGAATCCCTGCGCCGCGAGCTCGATGCGCACATCGTGCACGAGCGGACTGGCTGCGTGCTCCACCCGAGCTACCTACCGGCAAAGCTACGCTGGCTCCAGACGGAGAGTCCTTGGAAGAAAGCGGCGTTGCACAGCGTCCGCCATTGGCTATCTTTTGCCGAGTACATGATTATGCGGCTCTTCGGCAAGCTACAATGCAGCATCTCAATGGCATCCGGGTCCGGGTTGTTGGACCAGCATACCTGCACGTGGGACCAGAAGATGCTCGAGGCAATTCCAATTAGCCCACGCACGCTGTCGGAGTTGGACGATGCCCCGTGCCGCGGTCTTTTGCCGGAGTTCGCCACGCGCTGGCCTGCTCTTGCGCAGGTGCCATGGTTCCCGGGCTGGGGCGACGGCGCGACCAGCAACGTTGGCAGCGGCTGCGTCAGCAAAGACAAGGTCGCGTTGATGGTGGGCACATCTGGCGCCATGCGCGTGGTCTGGGCCACCAATCAGGTGACGATTCCATCTCGGCTATGGTGCTACCGGGTAGATGCGCGCCGAGTGGTCATGGGGGGCGCCCTCAGTAACGGTGGGAATTTCATCGATTGGCTATGTGCGACGCTCAGACTTCCGCATGATCGTGATGCACAGGAAGCGGCAATGGCGAAGGTTGGCCCAGATCAGGCCGGGCTCACCATACTTCCGTTTCTCGCTGGGGAACGCAGCACCGGCTGGCATGTCGACGCCCGGGCAACATTCAGCGGTATGAGTCTGCATACGCAGCCAGAGGAAATCTTCCGCGCAGGGCACGAAGCGATCGCCTATCGATTTGCCCTGCTGTATCAGCTGCTTCGGGCTGAGCTGGAATCCGGCACGGATGTTATCGCCAGTGGTGGCGCACTCTTGCACTCGCCTGTGTGGTTGCAAATGCTATCGGACGTGCTCGAGACCACGATAACCGCGTCGGTAGTTCCAGAAGCGTCGAGCAGAGGCGCGGCGCTCTTGGCCCTTGAAGCAATCGGCGCAATATCCGACATACGCGGTAGCGATGCCCCGATGGGCACAGCATACACGCCGAACATCGACCAATCGAAGATCTACCGCCGCGCCGCCGAACGGCAGCGAGCCTTGTATGACATCTTGATCGAAGGCGGTAATTCCTGACCGGCAGCGGATAGAATCGTCTCTTAGGTATCGATACATTACACTCGGAAGAGGAGCAATCTCCTCAAGGGCCACTGCCCAACAGCGGTCGACGCGCGATCAGCTAATAGACACACCAAGGCGACAGGAGGATAGGTGTGGCAGCACCCGTCTTGCTTACAAATCCGCTTCGCGAAGCCATGCAGCTGGAACGCACACCTGACCCATGCACCATGGTTATTTTTGGGGCAACCGGCGACCTTACGCGGCGAAAGCTTATGCCGGCCCTGTATAATCTGGCGCTGGAGGGCTTACTGCCTCACGGCTTCTCAGTAATCGGGTTCTCCCGTCCGGATCATACTCTAGCGAGCTCACAGGACGCGCTCAGTGCCTTCCGTGAGCGTTTCAAGACGTCTGTTAAATCCTTTTCAAGACGCCCAATAGAGCCGGCCGTGTGGGATACCTTTGCCCAAAATACTGAGTGGGTAGCCGGAGAGTTCACGAGGGCTGAGGATTATCAGTCCCTCCGCGCGAAGCTGCAGGAAGTAGACCGCGAGCACGGGGCAGGGGGGAACCGCATCTTCTATCTTGCGACCCCGCCCAGCTTTTATTCGGAGATCGTGCGGCACCTCGGGGAGGCAGGGCTGGTAACGAATCGCGCGACCGGTCAGGGCTGGACTAGAATCATCATCGAAAAACCATTCGGTCGTGACCTTGCCACGGCCAAAGCGCTGAATGACGAAATCCTGAAGGTATTTAAGGAAGAACAGGTCTACCGTATCGACCATTACCTCGGTAAGGAGACGGTACAAAACATTCTGGTCTTCCGATTCGCGAACGGAATCTTCGAGCCGATTTGGAACCGGAATTTTGTCGATCACGTGCAGATTACTGTTGCTGAAAGCATCGGCATCGAGGGTCGAGGCACGTACTACGAGGAGGCCGGGGCGCTTCGCGACATGGTGCAGAGTCATATGCTTCAGCTGCTCGCGCTGACCGCAATGGAACCACCGGGGGCGTTCGACGCGGAAGCCGTGCGGAACGAGAAGGTGAAAGTGCTGCAAGCCCTTCGACCGATTCAGAACTTTGAGGTCGCCGAATTCACGGTACGCGGGCAATATGGTCCTGGATGGGTGGCGGGCGAGTACGTGCCCGGCTACAGGCAAGAACGAGGCGTAAACCCCAATTCTACGACCGAAACCTACGTTGCATTGAAGGTCTTCGTCGATAACTGGCGCTGGGCAGGTGTTCCGATCTATATCAGGCACGGGAAGCGTCTGCCCAAGCGGGTCAGCGAGATCGCGATTCAGTTTAAGAACGCCCCGCACTCGCCGTTCATTCGAGCGGCTCAGCTACCAAGTGAACCAAACCTTCTTGTCATGCGAATTCAACCGAACGACGGTATCTCGCTGAGGTTTGCGGCAAAGATGCCCGGCACAGTCATGGGGATGCGCGCGGTAAATATGGACTTCACATACGACGAAGCATTCGATGTAGAGGCCCCTGATGCATACGAGCGACTATTGATGGATTGCATGATCGGCGATTCGACGCTCTTTACCCGGAAGGACGAAGTGGAAGCGTCTTGGAAGTTCATTACCGACATTTTGGATGGTTGGTGTGAGCTTGCCAAAGTAACCGAGGTCCGGTTCCCGAACTACGACGCCGGAACTTGGGGACCGCCGGCAGCAGACGCATTTATTGAGCGTGACGGTCGCGAATGGAGGCGTCCATGAGCACGCCTGCGCCGCACCAGGCCACGTGGAGCGCCACCTCGGTACCACTCGTCGCGATCGAGGCAGAGTTAGATAGACTGTGGCACACCGCAACACGGTATCTGCAGGCTGAATTGGTTGCGGCCGGTCGCGGCCCGGACGTTAGTCAGGCAGCGGCTCCAAGCTCGATACGCGCATCCGTTTTGAATTTTGTCGCGTATGCGGGCGGAAGCTCGGTCGAGCCTGGAACCGACGAGCAGCTAACGAAGCTAGCTGACTATCTTGCCACCAAGCATCGCTCTCGCACGGTTACGATCGTAGCGCACGAGAATGCCGCGGACGTGGCGCTGATCGCCACGATACGTACGAACGCCCAGGACGGGGCGAGCGGCCGAAAGTTCATTCATGAACAGGTACTCATCAGCGCGGATGGTGCGGTTGGCGAGCGCCTTCCAAGCATAGTTATGCCATTGCTGATTTCTGACCTACCGACCTATGTGTGGTGGCCAGGCGACCCGCCATCCGAGGATTCGTTCTGGCGCTATATCACAGGCACATGCCGACATTTTATTATCAACTCACGTGAATTCTCTAAGCCTCTAGAAAGCTTGTCGCGCTACGCAAGCCTGTCTCGTAACGCTCGGAAGTACCAAACGTTTGGTGACTTGAGCTGGAGGCAGTTGTCGCCATGGCGCGAGCTCGTCGCACGGTTTTTCGACAATCAATACTACCGGCCGTTTCTCAACGGTGTCGAGTCCGTGACAATTGACTATAGCGGCGGCTCCAAATGGGAAATGGCTGACGGAGCAGCCAATGCGTGCCCCGCCTTACTGCTGGCAGGCTGGCTCTCCTCGCGGCTCGGCTGGAGCGCCGTCAATTGTGAATGGCGTGACGACGGGTTCGACATTGCCTGTACGGACGGGTCAAGCGGACGCGATATCACGGTACACTTCAAGTCACGTCTACGACCGGACGTCTCCTCGGCCACTATCGACGCTATCAGGCTCAAAACGGCAAACAGTGGGATTCAGGCGTACTTTGACGTGGTACGGCAGGACAACTCTTCAGTGGCCCGGGCCACTGCCCACGTGGACGGCAGGACTGACTCGATACTATCGGTGCGCATGACAACCGAGGATTTGCCCGCCTTAATGGCCATGGAACTCAAATTCTGTGACCAAGACAAGATCTACGAGGCAGCCCTAGACGCCGCAGGCAATATGGCAACGCTCGCACAAAAACAGCCCACCGGGTAGCAGGAGGAACATCGGATGGCCGACCGTGACCGGGGACACGCGCAGTTCAGCATTTCCGAGACCATGGACGAGTTGGTGCGCACGGCCGCGACCGGCATCGTTCAGGCAGCGAGGTCTGCTGTTGCAGCACGAGGCGTGTTTTCGATCGCCCTCTCCGGTGGCTCCACGCCACGTTTGCTCTATCAGTTTCTGGCGACCCCGGCGGTAGCGGCCGAAACACCCTGGAAGGACATTCAGGTTTTCTGGGGTGACGAGCGGCACGTACCGCCGGATCACCCTGACAGCAACTACCGGATGGTGCGAGAGGCACTCCTCGATCATGTGCCCGTGCCAGAGAAAAACATCCACCGCATCAAGGGTGAGCTGCCCGAAGCCGACGCAGCGGCGCTTGCCTATGAGATCGAGCTTAGGCGAGTCTTTGGCCTGGGCGACGGTGAAAGTGCAGAGGGAGCCGTCGCGCTGCCGCGCTTTGATCTGATCCTGCTCGGGATGGGTGAAGACGGGCACACCGCGTCATTATTTCCGCATAGCCCGGCACTGGCTGAGCGGAAGGCTCTCGTGGTAGCTAACCCCGTGGAAAAGTTAGGCACCACCCGCATAACGCTCACCGTTCCGATCATAAACAACGCGGCGCGCGTCTGGTTCCTGATTGCAGGGGGCAGCAAAGCGCACGTCCTGAAAGACGTCCTGGAAGGTCCATACCAGCCGGACCTTCTTCCGAGCCAACTTATCAACCCGACGGACGGTAATCTGACCTTCCTGTTAGACAGCGCGGCCGCGGCAGAACTCTCGCCTAGATTTCGCGAGAATACGCTAGCCGGAATTGGATAAGGAAAAGCAACAGCTATGGCAGTTCTCTCGGAAGCGGACCTCAACAGTGCGCTATCGTCGTCGAGTGGCTGGCAGGTTGATGGCGGAGAATTACGCAAGACTTTCACGACGCCATCGTTTGTTACGGCACTGGCATTAGTAAATCGTGTCGGCGATCTTGCGGAGGCCGCTGGGCATCACCCCGACATCTCGATCAATTACAATCGAGTGACGTTCGCGCTTGTCACTCATGACCAGGGCGGCATTACCGAGAAGGACGTTGCGCTGGCGAGGCAAATCGATCAGGCTGCGGCCACCACGTAGTAGGCACGCAGCGTAGACCGTGCGTCACCGTCGTGCAAGCACCGTCACCTCATTGCGGTTGAAATACAGGCAACGCGCCTGCAGCACGGGAAATCCTCGCCGCAGAACCTCAAGCGCCTGCCGAAGGATTGCCGTCGGAGCATGTTCGGGCAGCTTGAGCGTGATGATCGCCACCCCCTGCGGACGCAGCACGTTAACGGCATCGACGAGGATACGTGCCGACTCGCGGGAATCTAGACGCATGTCGTTAACGATCAGATCAAATCGCTCGTCCGTCTGCCGTAGGAACGACTGGGCAGTGCCGGCATAAACGGATACGTTGGGCCGCGAGGCCACCCGCGGGTCCAAGAGGCCCGGATCGACTGCCGTTACTTCGATGCCGCGCGCCGCGAGCACCTGTGACCAGCCACCAGGCGCAGCGCCAAGGTCGAGCGCGCGCGCGGCGGGCCCGATGTTCACGTCGAACAGTTGCAACGCTTCCAAAAGCTTGAGCGCCGAGCGGCTCACAAGTTCCGGGTCGAATGGGAAGTCAGGTCGACCGGCGGGCCACGCTGGGGCATGCGGTAGCCCAGCGCCTGCCACCACTCGACCGACATAGATGTGCCCTTCCCCGACCACGACTGCGAACGGCAGGCGCGCCTCATCTTCTACTTCGGCGCCATTATCTAGCCGCACTGTTGGAGGCGTAGAGGCCGTAGTGAGCTCTTGCTTCAGGGATACCACGTCGTGTGGATGGCGACCCGCCAGGTCGCTCACGAGCACATCCGGCGTTGAGCCTACGCCAGGCCGCGCCAGCACGGCACGCGCGTCTTCGGCAGGCAGACCACTTCGCGGCAATGTTTCTACGTCAACCAATAGCTGCCGCGTAAACACGGCAGGCGTGGCGAGCATGCGTTGCTGTATATCAAGCGGTGAATGCGACACCGTGAGCAAGAACACGCCGGCTGAGAGCTTTCGAAGCACTCGTGCGCCGAGGAGCGTGCCAAGCTCGTTCAAAGCCACATCTTCATATAGTGGCGAGCAAAAAGCGAGTATCGTGTGCGGTGAAGTATCGATGGTGGCCATACGCTTCATCGTACCGCCTGACACTGGTGACTAACGCCGTGGCCACGCGGCGACGGCGCAGCCGAGTGTCTGACCCGGACCTGGACAAGCCGATTGACAGCCCCGCGGCGGAAAGACGGAATCGTTTGCCGGCAAGATAATTCGCATCGGACAGAGACGAAGTGATGCATAAGGTCGCTTGATGCGGAACAGTACCGTATAGTTGAGTAAAGTTATTCGCGAATATGTGTTCAGGGCGGAGCAGTACAGCGAATGAACAGTTTGCGCGTCGGAGGCCAAAGGATTCTGTCCGGCCACCGCGTGGCCAGCCTCGGCTGGAGGTTGGTGCTACCTCGAAGCTGGTCCTGCACCAGGCGCGGACGATCGGGGTCGACCAGGGAACTCACATGGATCGCGATGGCCGCCATGATCCTTACCACAATCCTGGTGCCTGATCATATCGGCTACTCAGGCAGCAGCAAAAACGCCTCCCAGGAATTGCGAATCCTTGCCGTGAATATGGGTTCGGCAAGGCCGGCGGTTGCGAAATCCAATGTCTCTGCCTCGCCGACTCTCGCGTTGAATCCCACGGCTGGGCCTCCAGGCACTCCCGTCCTTTTCAGCGGACATGGCTTCACGCCGAAAGATCGAGTCGTCATCAGTTATGTAGATCCCAAGGGTGCACCCAAGGCTCTTGGCACCTTTGTTGCGGGGTCGGACGGCTCGCTGCCGCAGACTACCATAATAATTCCCACGGGGGCCTCGCCGGGTAGCGTGGGGCAGCTCGTCGCCAGCGACCTCGTCCCAGGCCTTGCTACAGCTCCATTCGGCGTGACTCCATTGGACCGTGAGCTCAACGTTTTCCCAGGAACTGTTGCCGCCGGAGCGATTACGCAGGTGAGCGGATCCGGGTTCCTGCCAAACAGCAACGTGGTTATTACGTTGACCGACGGCAGCGGAGCCCAGGTAATGGTAAGCCAACCAATGTCGACCACGGGTACTGGCGCCATATTACCTGTCTCATTGCCGGTGCCTGCCTCGGCCACTAGCGGAATCGGCACCGTGAACGCCGTTGACAGCGCAGGGAATGCCGGGGGTTCGCCACTGGTGCTAATACCCGCGGCCCCCACCGGCGCCGAAAATGCCCTTCATCTGCTGCCCATGCTGGCTACTCCGGGTGAGAGCGTGGAGGTAGCCGCGGGTGGTTTCAATCCTCTTGAGCCAATCCAGGTCTTGCTTGGCGATGCCAATGGTTCCGTCACCGTGGTGACGAACGCGGCGCTTGCCGCGGACAGCAATGGGCGGGTGAGTGGCAGATTCAGTGTGCCACTGGATGATGCCACGCTGGCGAACCCGCCGTCCGGCCGTCCGCCCGGCTCCGGAGGTAATGCAGGTACGCTACTCACGGTCGTGCTTCGTGGCGCCTATAGCAACGCTACCCTGCGCGCCCCATTGGTTATTTCCGGTACTAGGCTGGTTGTAGTGCCTGATACGACGCTGAACGGCCGCCCAATCACCGTCATAGGCATGGGCTTTCATGCCGGTGAGACGGTCACAGTTACGGCAATTGATTCTACCGGTGCAATAATTCAGCTCGGGTCGGCCCAGGCGTCCTCAGGAGGCGTATTCAGCATCCTGGTTGCCGCCCCGCCTGCCCCGAATAGTGGTGCGGCATCGTCAACATTTACGATAACGGCCACCGGCGAGGCCAGTAATCTGGTAGCGACGTCTCGACTGGTAACCACCGCCGCGGCCGCTGTCTCCCTCAGCCCCTATGTTGTAAAGCCAGGGCAGAGTACTCGCGTGTTAGGCACCGCGTTCGTGCCAAATTCGAGCGTAACAGTTCAGTTCGAAGCGCCGTGGGGTACAAAGGCGGGGAATGGTCAGCGGCCGTTTGTAAGTATTAAGGGCATAACCGATGCCGCGGGAGGTTTCAGCGTCGATATCGCGGTCCCCATCACCGCCACCAACGGACCTGTGACAATCCAGGCGCTCGATTCGACCGGGACTGTGGCGAGTGTCGTGTTGACGATTACCAACCAGACTGCCGCGGTCCACGTGTCGGCAATTTCCGCTTCCCCTGACCAATCGGTGTCCGTGAATGGAAGCGGCTTTGGTTCCGGCGAGACAATTGAGCTATTCCTGGCACTCCCATCGAAACCGCCCGTGGTGCCATTGGCGGGCAGTATCAGCTATGCGACCGCCGATTCGCAGGGCTCGTTTGTGGCATCCTACGGTCCGCTTGCGAAGCAAGGCGGAAGCAGCGTGCTTCCCGGCACATACTTGTTCTACGCGGCAGGTGGTCTGAGCAAGCGTCAAGGCGCCACGGTGCTCCACATCGCATCGGCACAAGACGGAACGCCCGAGCCGACTCCTCCGGTGACGACTGTAACTCCGACTCCGACCGGGTGTGGCCCTGGTAGCGGGCGGACCAGCAGCGTCACATCACCATCTGGAGTAATCGCATATTTCGCCAATGCCAGCACTGAGCGCATTCGAAGCACCGCCGTTACCATGACGCCCGACGAAAGTCTGCAGGTCGGGAACACAGGGAAACAGACGGTGACCGTAACGGTGGCGTACCTGCTGGCAGCCGGCACCGGCAATGCGAAAGCCCAGCTTCGGTCATTTATGTTCGATGTCCCCGCCGGCAGCGTCGTGGTCCGATCGGTGAACGCCGACATTGGATATGGGCATTCGTTCAGTATTATCGTGCGTGTGGAAGGCAGCCAGCAGTGCCGGAGTACATCGGGTGGCGAAGCCTCGCAGTGTATTGGGTCACTGAACGATTGCGGCTCAGCTATTCGCGTCTCACTCGTGACACACCGCCGCCTGGAGTACGCCGCCACAACGTGCAAAACCAGCGCCAGCCCGGGCGCGGGACCCGGCCATCCATCTTGCCCCAGTAGCCAGGGTTCCGCAAGCCAAAAACCGCCGGCCGCTCCGACGATACTCGATGCAGCTGGAACATCGGGCGCCAGCACGATCGCCGGTGGTGGCACGCCACGAAGCGGCCATGACGGGCCGGCTGATCTCTGGTACTTTGCCGAAGGAAATACAGGATCCGCGTTCCAAGAAAACTTGAGCGTCTTTGATCCCGAGACCAACCCTGCCGTAGTGCATGTCAGATTCATCAGTCCTACCGGTGCAATTGCCGGGAGCTTACGCCTGGACGTGAAGGCATTCGCCCGTACCGTCGTCGACGTTCATTCTGCCTATTTACGACTGCTGGGCTGTGCGGCGGTGCAGCACAAGGGATCACCTGATCCTAAGCGGTGCTCGGCCGCGCGCGCCGGCGTGCCTGTGGGTATGGTGGTGAGCAGCACTTCGCCAATCGTTGCCGAGCGCGCCATGTATTGGGGTGCGGGAACGGGGATGTTCAAGTCCGGTTTCGATGTATCGTCAGGCGCCTCGATGGCCGACTCGGTCCTACACTTTGCGTATGCATCAACACTGAAAGGCGACCAGGCTTTCATCACCGTGATGTACCCCGCCGCCGGCGGCGCCCCATGGTCCGCAAATCGGGGTACATGCGTGGCGCAGGTACAAATTAGCGCGTACTCGGGATCTGGCACGCGTGTAGGCTCGATCAAGCTCCAGGTTCGCGCGGGCAATCGCGTAACCATGGCACTGAGCCGGTTCGTGAATGCCGGTGTCTACGCCTTGACGATGCGATCAAGCCTGCCGGTGGTGAGCGAGCTTGCTCAGTATGTGGGCGGCTCGCCAGTCAGCTCGACTCATCCCGGACTGGACATGCAGGGAGTGCGTGGCAGTACCTTGCTCAGCGGAAGCGGCTTTGAAGCCGGCAGCGTCGGGCCGTTGGTTCGTGTATTCAATCCAACCGTCGGTAGGCTGATTGTTCGAGTAAGTGGCTTGAGCGAGAATGGCCCATACTACGCTCAGAGCTACCAGGTCGCACCAAACGCATCGCTCGAGATTTCGCTTCCCGTTCCACCGGGCAGGCACGCCACTGTAACGCCTGTGCTGCCACAACCGATTGGGTTGTCGGTTTCATGCAGCGGCCCCTGCGTAGCCGTGGGAATAAATGGTGCACGGGGTACTACCGTGCCACTCCCCGCACACGGGCTGCCGGAAGTGTGGGGCGGGCAGCTCGGATAACTGGTACTGGCCCAACCCGTATGGCGGTTGGTGTGGTGGAGTAGCTTCCGGCGCTTATGGAACTTCGGCGCTCGAGTAATCGCCGAGTGTCAGCCGATAGGCATGGGGGCGCCGATTGACGCGCGTAACGCGCGCATACCGGCCAATAACGCTACTCTCGATCGGCGTACCAATATCCTCGACCGTGCAGCACTCCATCACGATCGAGTGCTGGATCTCGCAGTGCCGGATAACGCAATTCTCACCGATGGCGGTAAATGGACCGATATAGCAGTTTGAGATCTCGCTTCCGGCGGCAATGCTGAGCGGACCCCTGAGTACAGAGTTCGTGATGCGGACATCGGCGCCAATCTCCATATCACCAACCAGGGTCGACACCTCGTCCACATGGCCACGGACGTTACGCTCGACCCGCTCCAGGACCAATCGGTTGGCTTCCAGGAGATCTTCCATCTTGCCGGTATCAATCCACCGGCCATCGAGCTCATGCGGACGCACTGTGTGACCGTGTTCGACAAGCCAGGAGATCGCATCGGTAATTTCCAGCTCACCTCGTCGAGACGGCACGATACCGCGTGCGGCGGCCATGATCGACTGGTCAAACATGTAGACACCGACAAGCGCAAGATCGCTCACAGGCGCTTCACCGGGCGGCGGCGGCGGTGGCTTTTCAATTAGCCGGGCAACGCGACCATCCTCGACGATTGCTACACCAAATTGCTCGGGGTGGGGAACTCTTTTAAGCAGGATTTGGGCATCCGCACCAGACTTCTGGTACTCGTCCACGAGCTTACTGATACCGTCGCGCAAAAAATTGTCGCCAAGGTACATCACGAAGGGGCTTCCGTCGAGCCAGCTTTCGGCCGTCAACACAGCATGTGCCAGCCCAAGCGGCTCGAGCTGCAAAATATAGGTAATTCGCGCGCCAAACTGCGACCCATCGCCGACGGCTGCACGGATCTGGTCTGCTGTCTCACCGACAATGATGCCGATGTCCGTAATACCTGCCCGCACCAGGTCCTCAAGAACATAAAACAGGACCGGCTTATTGGCAATTGGCACGAGCTGCTTTGCCGCGGTAAAGGTGAACGGGCGCAGACGTGTGCCTTTACCTCCGCTGAGCACCAGCCCCTTCAACGTCTTCACCTGGGCAACCTCTCCGTACTCATGCGGCTCAAGGGAACATGTGACGATGCGAAAAACTTAGAACCCGAACACGCGCATCATAATCGGCGGCCGGACAATGGCGCAACAGTACCTTGGCACATGAGGGTCCAGATCCGCGCACCTCGGCACTCTTACCGGGTCTCGCTACGAATGCCACTCTGACTGCAGCAGAGCGAGCTTGCGGAGTCATCTCAGACCTCGATTTCTTGCAGATACCGCCGAAGCCCGTCACGCCAATGCGGCATGGTTACGCCAAGGCTCTCGAGGCGCGATAAGTCGAGCACTGAATAGAGCGGCCGGCGCGCGACGTCCGCGGTACCGCTATAGGACACGGGCTCGATCGCGGCATCAATCCCAGCTTCCTCCAAGATGGCGCAGGCAAATTCATACCAGGTACAACAACCACTGTTCGTAATGTGAACTCGTCCTGACGCGCCGACGGCAACGAGTGACAGGATTGCTCGCGCAAGATCCACAGCGTAGGTGGGCGCCGCTATCTTGTCCGCGACCACTCGAAGCGGCTTACCGGCACGCGCTTGCCTCAGGATCGATAGGACGAAGTTACCTCCGGTCCCGCTTCGAGTCCGCCCGAAGACACCGCTCGTTCTCACGACCAGAGAAGTGGGCGCATATGCAAGGGCCAGGTGCTCCCCAGCGAGCTTACTCGCCGCGTACACGCCGAGGGGCTCCGTAGGATCGTCCTCGCAGTAGGGCCGTTGCTGCGTGCCGCCGAACACGTAATCCGTGCTGACATGGACAAAGCGGGCCTCGAGCGCCGTTGCCGCGCGGGCCAGGTATGCAGGCCCAGTGGCATTAACCGCGAATGCAAGATCCGGGTCGGTCTCCGCGGCATCAACCCGGTTATAGGCCGATGCATTGATGACCACGTCCGGCGCAAGTTCCGATAGGGCCGGCTCGATCGCTGCCAAATCGGTAATATCCAGCGCCGCCCGATCCACCAGCGACACGTTTGCTCCGCCAATTGTGGCAAGTGCCGTGCCTAGCTGGCCGCTACCGACCACCACGATCCGCTTTACCATCTCATGACCTTACACTTCAGGCTGTTCGCCTTGTAAAGCATATCGAATGCGGGTCATGCGACGAGTGGAATAGTTGTGTAAAGTGCCTGCCTACCCAATCCGGGCGCCGGGAACGGCGGCAAAATCAACCGGCGCCAGTTGCTAGTAGGACACGCTGGCGATCGCCGCGTATTTAGCGGTGTCACCTTGATACACCATGTATACGAGACGACGCCCATCGGGAGACCACCAGCCTACGGGTCCTACGCCGCCCGGTGGCAATAGGCTGTGCGCCAGGCCATGGCGAGAGTCAAAAACGTAGTTTTGCGCCGAAGCTCCGCTTCCGATTCTGAAGGCGACGATTGAGCCATCAGGCGACGGTGAGCCCACCAGGTTGATGGGGCCGGGTAACGGGGTATTATTGTTCAGCGCCGTTGCGTTGCCACGCGACGCAAGTGACTTGCGATAGAGCTTCGTATACCGGCCATCGAATGTGCTAT
>JAQBPC010000618.1 GCA_028287725.1 Chloroflexota bacterium
GTAGACCACAATCAGGCGCCTCCGCCCTCAGTTGGATCTGGGGACGTGGGGCCGACGTTGCTCATAGCCGATGTGACGGCACTCACCGGCGTTGCGCCACCGCGGCTGCGTTCATGGGAGAATGCGGGCTTGCTTCGCCCGCGCCGACTGCCCAATGCCGTTCGCGTATACGGCGTAGAGGATGTAGCGCGGGCGCGGCTGATCAAGCGCTCGCTGGTGCGTCCAGGTCGACGGGACAGTCTGCGTCGACTTGCGGCAGCTCTGGCACGCGGTGAGGTGCAGCCTTCACCACAGGACTACGACGGCTTGGACTCGAGACCGCGCGGTGACCTCGCGTGGCGCGCTTTGATCGATGCCATGCCGGACCTGGTTGTCGCCTGTGACATCGATGGGAAGCTCATAACCATGAACCCGGCGCTGCGCGCGTTGCTGTGTCCCGAGAGCCTGGATGAGCCGGACGAGCCACTGCCTGCCGCTCTGGAGAACCTAACGGTGCTCTGGACAGCACGGACCGGCACACTCCACGTCGACTTGGCGCTAACGTTACGCGACCAAAACGACACGGCCGTGCCTACACTGTGGAACGTGGCGCCACTGCGCATGGACAGTGGCGTGCCGTACGGAGCGCTAGGCGTGGGGCGACCTGTGGCCGCGAATCCGCCAGCGCAGGAGGATTGGCTGGCCATCGCGGCGCACGACCTGCGTACCCCCGTCACGGTCATTTTTGGATGGGGGCAGCTAGCGCGCGATGCCTCCATTGCACTGCGGTCTGCCGGGCACAGCGCGACAGCGTGGACGGCGGCGGTAGATCAACTGAACGGGTATTTGACGCGGCTGGAAGTCAGCACGATTGACCTCATCCGTCATATGGATACAATACTTGACGCAACATCGGCGGCAAGCGGCAGCTTACTGCAAAATCTCGCTCCGAGCGGCGTGGAGTTCGACACGCTTGTGCGGGAGGCAGTTGCCCATGCACAGGCCCATACAAGCCGGCACACGGTGACGCTGGAGGCACCATCAGGGTCATTCCCAGTCACGGGTGATCGCGTGCGCCTGCGTGAGCTCCTCGACAACTTGCTGGCCAACTCCATCAAGTACGCCCCCGATGGTGGGCCGATAACGCTATGTCTGGCCAGGGCCCATACGCCGGTCGCGAGCGCGGCCGATGCCTCCATGGACGCGGAAGGGCATGCTGGAGACGCCCCACAGTGGATTACGTTACGGGTGAGGGACAGTGGGATGGGTATTCCCGCCGAGGCAGTGCCTCGGGTCTTCGAGCGCTTCTGGCGGGCGCAAGGCCCCACGCGTCACATGGCAGGGTCTGGGCTCGGCTTGTACGTATGTCGCGCCATCGCCATTGCACACGGCGGGCATATATGGGTGGAGCAAAGCGTGCCAGCAATGGATAGTGGGACAGAAACGCCAGGGTGGCATGGGACGGTGATCGTCTTGACTCTACCCCTGGCCGGGTCGAATGGGTTAGACGGCACACAGGAAGCGCTCCCCTCTTCGGCCACCTGATGCAAGAAGGACGGTAGGATGCACAAGACGCTACTGGCGATGGACTCGGTCATAACGGCGACGAACGCGCCGCTCGACCCCACCGGGGTGCCGAACCTCGACCTCGTGTTGGGGGGCGGCCTGCGACGTGGCGCCCTCACGATCCTGGCCGGGCCGCCGGGGTGTGGGAAGACGACGCTGGCCTCCCAAATGGCCTTCGCCGCCGCCCGAGCCGGACGCCGCGTGCTCATCCTGACGGCACTTTCCGAGCCCGTCGCCAAGCTCCTTGTACATCTTCGCGGGTACGAGTTCTTCGACGAAGACCTGATCGGTGGGCCGGTGAGGCTGCTGAGCCTGCAGCACTTTCTGTCCGATGGGTTGGAAGCGCTCGCCGCTGAGGTTGTGGCGCTGGTGCGCACGGAACAGGCGAGTCTGCTCGTGCTCGACGGTTTTAGCGGTATACGGGAAGTCGACACCGAGCCAAAGTCGGCCCGCGAGTTCCTCTTTAACATCGGAAGCACCTTGAGCCTGCTCGGAACCACCACACTTATCACCACTGAGGGCGATGCGCGCGACCCTGCCTTCTTTTCAGAGGCCGCGACCGCCGACTGCATAATGGGCCTGTACTTCAGCGTGCAGAGCGAGACCCAGCGGCGGCGGATTGAGGTGATAAAAGTGCGGGGTGGTGCTCCGCTCCCCGGGCTCCATGGCCTGGCGATAGGCACTGCCGGCGTGCTAATTTCCCCCCGCCTTGAGGCGCGGGTGGTAGAGACGGCACGAGCAGCACAAGCGAGTGCAAAGATGACGGGCGCACCCCTAGGGCGCACAAGGTCCGTCCGCGACGCGCCGTTAGGACGCGCAACGTTCGATCTGCCGGCGCTCGACGCCCTTGTAAGCGGGGGGCTCACACGTGCCACCACCACCATGGTTATCGGCAGCGGTGGCTCCGGCAAGACCTTGCTCGGCTTGCATTTCGCCCTGGCCGGCGTGCGTGCGGGCGAGCAAGTGGTGTTCATGGGATTCCACGAGGCGCAGCATCAACTGCAGCTGAAGGCAGATGCCTTCAGCCTGGGACCGGCGCTGCACACTGCCCTGCAGCCCGGCGGAGGGTTGACTTTGCTGCACACGCCGCCCGTCGAGATGGCGGCG
>JAQBPC010000628.1 GCA_028287725.1 Chloroflexota bacterium
GGTGACGGTTGGATCGGGCGACGCCTGTGACGAGCAAATGAGCAGGCGGGCCCCGCGTTCATTGAGAGCCTCAACAGCGCCGGTGATTACCTCGGTTATGTAGTCGCCGCGAATGTACGGCACCGAAAGGGCAATGATGCGGCTCTCATAACTGGCGCGGGCAACACGATTACTCAGATACCCGGCCTCGCGGACGTATTGGAGGACCGTGGCGCGGGTCGCAGCCGCGACATCCGGCCGGCCGTTCAGCACGCGGGAGACGGTGGCCAGGGAGACACCGGCGCGTTCCGCGATGTCGCGGATGGCGGCGCGAGAGTTGGGCTGATGGGCATCGACTCGAGAATTTGTGCGATTCACAGCCGTCCTCATGACCTCGCGCTAGTGCGATGAGAAGTCCCGGAGCGTTCGATCAGTCAGCACCCGCCGCGCTTACGGGCTATCCTTCGTGAACGAAGTTGGCCAATCTCTGAAAATTATTCCGGGAATATCCGTAACATGCTAGCGCACCGTTTGGCGGATGTCAATCAATTACCCTGGATCCCAAGCCTCTGACGGGTAAGGGCACGGCAGGTATAAGCGAGCTCAGCGCTTGACAGGGCTCTTGGACTGTGCTAGCTTACGTAGCCAGCGAGATATTACCGGTAGTAATTCCGAAACTCTTCCGAGCTCCGTAGGATGGGACGTGGGAAGCGGTAGCCAGGTTTATAGCCGCATGCCGCATATTGGCCAACTCATTCTACGTTTCAGCATCGTGTGATAGAGGCACGCTGTGCGTTCGCCGGCCCTCGGCCAAACGCGTGACCTGAGAGGGGGTGATTGAGGCAACGCCGGGCCCAACTTGACAGGGCTTAGACCTTCGGCACTACTCTTTTACTCTTTCGCAGCATTTGCTGCAATGTTTAAGTGCAGAGGAACGTGACTATGTTTGGTCGAACGCGCGCAAAGCTGCTCGCCCCCGTGCTGCTCAGCACGTTGGCGCTCGGCGGCGCTCTCATCCCTGCCTCAACCATCTCCGCGCACAAGGCCGCGGCCGCGCCACACTATCTCACCGCGGCTCAGAATTTCAAGACGACCATGATTCGCAATTTCAACCTGTTTGATCCGGCCGGCCGGATGGACTTTACTGACTTTGGCGTCTACGAGCCGATGTGGATCATCAACGTGCCACCGGGCGCGCCTGGCAAGAACTATCCCTGGCTGGCCACCGCATATGCCTGGAGTAACGGCAACAAGACTCTGACCTTCACCGTTCGCTCAGGTGTGAAATGGTCCGATGGGCAGCCGTTTACCGCTCAAGACGTGGCCTTCACCTTCAATTACGGCAAGCAACATCCCGTCGCGGATCAGCAGGGTCTCTTCGCGAAGCCGGCACAGCTGGCGAGCGTGACCGCCAGCGGCAACAAGGTCTCGTTTAACCTTACCAGCGTGAACACCACCATTCTCCGGAAGATCGCGAACCTGGTGCTGATTATTCCGCAGCACGTTTGGTCGAAGGTGTCGAACCCTGCTACCTTCACGAACCCCACGCCGGTAGGCACCGGCCCGTTCACGGAGGTCACGGACTTCAGCCCCCAGGGCTACACCCTCGCCAAGAATCCTCACTACTGGCAGCCCATTGCGGTAGACGGCATCCATGTGCCGTCGATGGCCGGCAACGACGCGGCGCTCCTGGCAAATGCCAGCGGCCAGCTCGACCAGACCGGCAACTTCATCCCCGGGTGCGAGAAGGCCTATGCGGCGAAGAATCCAGGGCACTTCTTCTGCGACTACGGCACAGTTGGGCCGGTCGCGCTGTGGCTGAACACTCAGCAGTACCCCTATAGCCTGCCTGCCTTCCGCAAGGCGATCAGCAATGCGCTTGACCGCCAGAAGATTTACACGATTGCCGAGTACGGCTACGAGCCGCCGTCGGACGCCAGCGGCATTACCGGCCCCTGGCCGAACTGGGCCGATCCCAAGCTTGCCGCGCAAGCCAAGGCAATGGCCGCCTACAATCCCGCCTCGGCGGTGGCCCAGCTAAAGGCGGCCGGCTTCACCTACAAGGGCAACGTACTCTACGATCCGAAGGGCACGCAGGTCCTCTTGACCCTGTCGGTTATCAACGGCTGGTCCGACTGGGATCTGGGCATGCAGATCGTCCAGAAGAACCTCAAGGCGATCGGCATCCAGGCCAAGATCAACCTGATGCAGCAGCCGCAGTGGTTTGACCAGACCGGTAAGGGCACACTTGGCGGCGGCAATGGCCAGTTCCACTGGGTGAACACCACCGACACGCCATACGCGTATTACTTCGGCTTCATGAGCCAGGAGTCGTATGCGCCGATCGGCACGGACGCCACCCTCACCGGCCAGGACAACTTCGAGCGGTATGTCAGCCCACAGGCAACGGCGTTGCTAAAAGACTTCCGTTCGACGAGTGACGCCGCCCAACAACAAAAGGACATCCACGCGATTGAGGCAATCTTCCTGCAAGATATGCCGATCATCCCGGTGGTATACTCGGCGGACTGGAGCACGTATAGCACGATGCACTTCACCGGTTGGCCGTCGGCCGCCAATCGATACACCTCATCGTCGATAAACGATACGTGGGCCAGACTCAAGGTATGGACAAGCCTCAAGCCGGTCTCGTAATCTAGCACTCAGTTAGCGGCAGTGCGGAAAGTCAAGCCTTTCCGCGCTGCCGTCTCTAGCGCCGATTGGCTGACCATGCTTTGGGGCGGGGGTGACCGATGCGATACCTATCCAGGCGCATAGTGTTCTATCTGATAGCTCTTTGGGCGTCGCTGACGATCAACTTCTTCCTGCCCCGCTTGATGCACGGCGATCCGGTCGGCGCCTTCGCCTTCAGGTTCAAGGACCAGCTCGCCAATAACCCGCATCTCCTCGATGCGATCCGGATCGAACTCGGCGGATCCAAGGATCCGTTACCCGTGCAATACGTGCAGTACCTGGGTAATCTGCTGCACGGAGATTTTGGCATTTCCTATTCGCAATATCCTTCCCGGGTGAGCGAGGTGCTCGCCGCAACCCTTCCGTGGACCCTGGTGCTTGCGGGCACCGCCACGCTCCTCGCCTTCATGATCGGTACGTTTCTCGGTATCATCGCCGCCTGGCGGCGCGGCGGCGCGGTCGACCGGTTCGTGACGCCGATTACCATGTTTACATACTCATTCCCCCCATTCTTCCTGGCAATGCTCACTGTCTATTTCATTGCCCTCCAGGCCGGCTTGTTTCCGCTCAACCACGCCTATGGCGACGGCGTGCAAATCGGCTGGAACCTGCCATTCTTCAAAAGCGCGGCATACCATGCGGCGCTGCCGGTGATTACGTTTCTCCTCTACTCGGTTGGCGGTTGGCTGCTCGGTATGCGGAACGTGATGATCAACGTGCTCTCTGAAGAATACGT
>JAQBPC010000684.1 GCA_028287725.1 Chloroflexota bacterium
GAACAGGTAAGACCCCTTAGAACACGATACCTAATGACGATCGACGTCCTCCGCCACGCGTGAGGTGAATCGGCGCGTTCGCCTCACGCGGGCCGGGTGAGCTGCGTACCCGTCGTCCAGAAACGCAGATGACACAGATGGAAGACCGTGGTTTCCAGCTCGCAACTCACATCACCTTACCCCGTGTCGGCTCCCGACCTTATCGCTGTCTCCACGATGGCCGAGTGCCGGGTGACCGGGCTGCAGAGCGCGCAGGCGGCGAGCGCGCCCGAGGGCACCGTCGCTCGGCGCGTGACGGGCTGCGGTTCGGGCCCGCTGGGCGTGGAAGGCGCCGGACTGGCGACCTGAGTCACCCTTCCAATACTTCGGGGGATGGTCAGAATGGCCACGATAGCGCCGACAGCGGCAATGGCGGCTGCGACGAAGAAGGCAGCGTGGAACCCCTGAACCAGCGCATGGGCCAGGGTGGTATGTGGATTGCCGGCCAGGATGCTATTGGTGCGCGAGGCGGCGATAGTCGCGAGGAGCCCCAAGCCCACCGCTCCCCCTGTTTGCTGGGAGGTGTTCAAGAGCGCCGACGCCAGCCCCGAGTCTCGCGGCGCGACCCCTGCGACCGCGGCATTCGTGACGGAAATAAAGGCGAGACCTGCTCCGAGGGGAAGCACGATGAAGGCGGGTAGTATGTCGGTTGCGTAGCTTGCCTGGTCGGGGAGCCGAGCCAGAAGGAGGAAGGCCGCCGCGGTGATCACCATTCCGATAGTCAACAACCACTTCGCCCCGACACGACCGATTAGCTGCGAGGCAACGCCCGCTATCACAATGAACCCGACGGTGATGGGCAAATAGGCGACGCCCGTTCGCAGCGGCGAGAAGCCCAACACTTGTTGCATGTAGAGGCTCAAGAAGTAGAACACCGCAAACAGCGCCAGGCCAAGCAGCAGCGCCACCACGTTTGCTCCAACCAGCGCTCGCGATCGAAAGATACGGAGCGGGACAAGGGGTTGAGAGGCGAAGCGCCCTTCGATGGCGACGAAGATCCCGAACAGCAGGGCTGCGGCAAGCAGCTCGCCAATGGTTCGAGCCGAACCCCAGCCGTAGGTTACGGTCCCGACCATCGCGTAGACCAGCAAGACGAGCGCGAGTGTCACTGTGACGGCGCCGGGGATATCGTACGATCGTGTGCGTTGCTCGCCATGGCTCTCGGCCAGAATGCGTGGGGCGGCAAGCACGAGAAGAATGCCAATGGGCACATTGACGAAGAAGATCCAGCGCCATCCCGGTCCCTGGGTAAGCAGGCCGCCCAGGATGACACCAATCGCGCTCCCTCCTCCGGCCACGGCGCCCCAAACGGAGAGGGCCCGGTTGCGCGCGGCCCCTTCGCGAAAGGTAACCAGAAGGATGGAGAGAGCGGCAGGTGAGATGATCGCTCCACCGAGGCCCTGGACCCCCCGGGAGAGCTCTAGCATGATTGAAGACTGAGCGAGGCCACAGACCAGTGAGGCGCCGGTGAAGAGCACGAGGCCGGCAATCAAGACGGCGCGGCGACCGAGCAGGTCGGCAGCTCTGCCCCCAAGAAGGAGGAAGCCGGCGAAGATCAGGGTGTAGGCATTGATAACCCACTGCAGATCCACCTCGGAGAAGTTGAGCGCGACCTTGATGGAGGGCAGCGCTACGTTGACAATCGAGGCATCGATGATAACCATCAGCTGGACCACGGACACCAACACGAGAATGCCGATGTTTCGCCGGCCGATGGTAGCAGGTTCTTGAGTTCGCGGTGCAGGATCACGCATGTCGAGGTCTTCCCTTACGAGTTCATGCCGGCATCAGCGCCCCCAGGCCAACAGCATGTGGCCGGGTTGCGCCACAATCAACTGCGATCCTCTGGCTTGTGAGATCCTTTCGTGCCTGTGCTATCTGGCGGCCCGATAGGAGAACCGTACTCCTCCCAGGCATAGCGGGCATCGTGAAATCGACCAGGTTGCGTGCGCCTTGTAACCTGGAAAGATGGTCAGGTCCTCGTACTCGCGCGGGGAATGCTTCGAACATCGCGGTATGGCCGCGACGGATACCCTGTGGCTCTCACGCTAGCGCGCGGCGCATACTGGATTGGCTTTCCCTGATGGCGGCTCCGTAGATGAAAAAAACAGGCTATCGGCGATTCAGGTGATCTCTAAGTGTGGAACACTCTACGCTAACGCGCCACGGAGGCTTCACCCACGTACCAACGCACTGCAGGCCCTCGCTCCGCCCGGCCTTTGCCGATCGCGCTGCTTAGCCGCGGATCGCCAGGTCGTCGATGTAGCCGCGATAGCCGCCGCGGCCGCGCGGCTGGTCGTAGCCCACGTCGATGCGGCGGATGGTCTTCCCGGCCAGGCGATCCAGCGACGCCGTCACGTGGTTCCAGGCGTCCGGACGCAGGTGGCCGCACTGGTCCACCGGGTGCAGCCGGTGGCCATTCTGATCGGTTACCCCGGTATCGCGCAGACTCGTTCCATCGGTGAAGATCAGATCGACGGCGACGCAGGTGCTGTTGTTCCCTCGTACTGCCGGCGACGCATGGTGGCTTAGCGGATAGATCCAGTATGACAACGTCGTGTGCGGGCCGATGGTCAGGCTTTGACCGCTCAGATCGAAGACCTTCGTATAGGCAAAGTTGTTGGGCGCGCCAAGCGCCCG
>JAQBPC010000028.1 GCA_028287725.1 Chloroflexota bacterium
AATGACCTGCGCCCCGCCATCCTGGACATGGGCCTCGCGAGCGCGCTACGCGAGTTGGTGGACCGCGCCTCGAGTGGCCCCCAACCTTTACGCGTGCAGCTCGAGATACACGGCGTGTAGCTACGCCTGGAGGAGGAGCGCGAATTCGCGCTCTACAGGATTAGCCAGGAGGCTTTGGCCAACGTGACGAAGCATGCCGGCGCCACCGAGGTGACGATCGCCGTCCGCTACAGCGCCGAGGCGGCGGAGCTCGAGGTGACGGACAACGGCCGTGGCTTCGCGGTGCCGGAGCGCCTGGAAGATATCGGCGGCGATCATCTGGGCCTGCTGGGGATGCGTGAGCGCCTGGCGGACCTGGGTGGGCAGGTGCGCGTGGAGTCGCGTCCGGGATTGGGGACGCGCGTCTATGCCCAGGTGCCGGCAGTCGTGTGAAGGCACCAGCACAGCGAAGGTGATCTCCTTACCCGCCGGCAGCCTACCATGGACTATAGGAAGACCTAGTTCAAGGAGGAATGGATGCCGTGACAACCGAGGCAAACGTGAATGCCGCGACCCTAAAACTGTTGCTCGGGAACATCGTCGAGGTCCACGCCGATGCCATAGTCAACGCTGCCAACCGGGGGCTGGCCGGAGGCGGCGGTGTGGACGGGGCAATTCACCGCGCGGGCGGGCCCTCGATCATGGAGGAGTGCCGTCGCATCGGCGGCTGCCCCACCGGTAGTGCGGTGATCACCGGCGCCGGCAATTTGCCCGCGCGACACGTGATCCACGCCGTTGCGCCCTTCTATAACGACGGGCTGCGCGGTGAGGCGGAGCAACTCCGCAATGCCTATGCCGCCAGTCTGCGCCTGGCCGACGAACACCACCTCCAGAGCATAGCCTTCCCCGCGCTCGGCACCGGCGCCTACCGTTACCCCGTGCGCGAGGCGGCGGAGATCGCCCTGGGCACGATCATCGCGCATCTGCGCGGAGAGACCAGCCTGCGCGAGGTGAGCGTCGTCCTGTTCTCGAACGACGATCTGATTACGCATGCCCAAGTGCTGGAGCAGCTCTTGGAGCTTCACTGAGAGGCCAGCCCCTACATCTCAGGCGTAGGGGCGAACCGTTGGCCATTCAACACGGTTGTCACTTAGCCGGCCCAGTCCTTGAGCAGCGAGGGGTAGACCGGCTCGCTCGAGATGCGCTCGAACACCACGAATCGATCGTCACCCTGGAGTAGCGGCTGGAGGAGGTCGCGACCATATGTATAGGTGAAGGTGTAGGTCCGCCAGAGCGGCGAGGCAATGAACTCCAGCGCCTTGAGCGCCTCCTCCGGCGTCAGCAGGGCCCAGTTTTCCAGGTAGTCGATCACTTCATCCTTGGTCTTGCCATCCTCGTGCAGCATGATCGCGGCGTTCCCGCGCACCCCGCGCAGCATCCATCGTGCCCGCTTCAGGGCGACCATTTCCTCCACGTCCATGGTCATTCCCAGGGCGGGCAGCAGCTCGGCGGCCGTCCAGGCGATCTCCTCGTCATTGGGGAAGACCATCGAGCAGGCGCTGGTGGCGATGCCCTCGGAGACCACGCACTCCGGCGTGTTGATCAACTGCACGGCATACTCGCCCTGCCCCTCGCCGCGGAACTGCCGTATCTCGCGCAACGCATGCTCGGTGTGGTGGCCGGGGTATCCCTCGTGCGCCATGTAGTCGACCAGATCGTGGACGTGCAACGGGAGGTCGGTATTCAGCTCGATACGCGAGTGCGCGTCACCCAGGTACCAGTTGTAGCCGCCCCATGGCTGGTTCTGCACGAAGGCGAGGTCAATCCGTTCACCGGCGGGTAACGAAATATACTGAGCGGTGCGCTTCCGTAATTCGTCGACAATGCGCTCGAGCATGGCGGTTATTTGCTCCGGCCGCACCTCGAGTTGCTTTCTCCGCGCTGCCAGCCGCTCCGCAAGGGTGCCCGGACCGGGGAGAATGCGCGCCATTTCCTGGTGCGCCTTCGCAAATTGGTCCTCCGGCACTCGCTCGACTTCGATGTCGAAGAACAGCCGTGCCTGCTCGATCAGCCCGATCTCCTCGCCTTCCAGCAGGCGCGTGCTCGTTTCCAGGGCCGTGACCTGGCGCACCAGATACGCGGTACGCCTGGGCGCGTACTTCATGGCTGGGAGGCGATCGAGGAGCGCGCCGGCGGCGGCGTGCAGCGCTTCCGCCGTGGGCAGCGGCTCCTGCAGTATCTGTTCGCGCCAGGCCGGCGGTCCTGTCCACGCGTCGACGGTGCCGGGCGTCAGCCTGTCCAGCCGCAGGCTCAGGCGCGCGTAGTCACGCGTCCAGTCGTCGAAGAGATTCGCGTCCTGCTCGTGCGTTGTCGCCGTCATTGCTCTCCCGCCCTCATGCAATCAATCGTTGCCGCGGTCAATGTACCAGCATCCCCAGTTCTATCGGGGCTGTCTTGTGCCGTTTATGCAGGATACCGGAGCAGTTCAGCAGAGGTCGGTGGGTCGATGCGATCCGCCCCAGCCGGGCATCCGGGGGTGGGCTGGGCGAGGTATCCTACATTTGGACGTAGGCGGCCTGAAAGCGCGACCCTTCCCTTCGGGCGCAGGTGTCATATGGGCCTGGGGACGCGGGGCCTCCGGTTGAAACCGGATGGTAGAAGACGGGCGTGTTGCAGCGTGCAACCGGCTTTAGCCGGCGTACCCTTGCCATCCGGATTCGTCCGGAGGCGTGAAGACCGGCAACCGGCTGCTGTCGGCGTTGCATTGCCATGCACCTTCAGGCGTAGGTTGTTGGTGACCCTTCCCTTCGGACAGGTGGCCACGGCGTGATTTGAGGCTCGCCAGGATGAGTACCCTGGTTTCCTAAAGGTCACACTCAACCATTTCGCACACGTCGCCAATGAACGCGGCCAGCGAAGCGGATCCAAAAGAAAGCTTCAGCCTTCTTAATCTCGGATCCCTTCCGCTGGACTATGTACTTAGGCCAATTGACGCGGTATGCGCGGGATGGGGGTCACGATTTGTTCGCCACGTGTTCGGCGAAATACTCGCCCCAATGCGGCTGCCGGCCATCGACATCCCTGAGGCCGTACTCACGTGCCAGATCCCAGGACGCAAGCGTCTTCCCCGCTTTATCCGCCACGTTCGGGTCGGCTGCCAATGCTGCAACCGCCCTGCCCAGGAAGTAGGGGGTCTCGGACGCGGCAAAGTGCGGGTCCTTCTGAATTCCGCCGCGCCAGGTTTCCTCGGTGACGCCGAAGTAATCGAGCATCGCTTCCGAGCGCAAAAATCCCGGCGTTACCGCCAGCGCTGTGATCTTATGCGGTCGCAGGTCCTCGGCCATCGCCTCCGCCAGGTGAATGTTCGAAATTTTGGCGAGGCTGTAGAAGAGGTTGCCGCGATAGCCGTAACCGGTGCCATCCGTGACCTCGACGATCAGGCCCTTGCCATGCGCGACCATCAATGGCGCCCCGTAGTAGCTGGTTATGATGTGCGATTGCACCGCCCGCTGTTGCATCAGCAGCCCGTTGTGCAGCGAGTGCTCCCAGAAGGGCTTCCCCCATTCGCTCAGCTCGTCTCCGCCCCACACGTCGTTGACGAGCAGATCGAGGCGGCCATCTTGTTCGTACCGAACCCGCTCGAACAGCGCCTTGACCTCCTGCTCGACGGTATGGTCCACCCGCACGGCGATACCCACGCCGCCCCGAGCGTTTACCATCTCCGCCGTCTCCTCGATCGTCTCCGGACGTCCCGCGGTGGCAGGATTGCCTCTGGTACTGCGTCCGGTCACGTAGACCATGGCGCCCGCCGCTCCCAGCTCGACCGCGATCGCACGTCCTGCCCCTCGCGTGGCTCCGGCAACCACCGCAACGCAGCCGCGTAACCTCGTCTCGTTCCCGTCCATCAGCAGTTCCTCCTCGATCATTCTGTTCAGCCCAGGGAGTATACGCGCCTTTTCATGACATCTTGTGTCATATTCGGGTGGTATAGTAGTGAACAGCCCAACCACGGTGTAAGGGGATTGCATGCGCGCCGATCGACTACTATCGATCCTGCTGCTCCTGCAGGCGCAAGCCCGTATTACCGCACGCGAGCTGGCACGCCGGCTGGACGTGTCGGAGCGCACGATTCACCGCGACATGACGGCGCTCAGCGCGGCGGGGATCCCAGTCGTGGCGGAACGCGGCGGTGGCGGCGGCTGGAGCTTGCTCGAGGACTACCGCACGGACCTGACGGGCCTGACCGCTGGGGAGGCGCGGTCGCTCTTCCTCGCTACCCCCGCCCGGCTCCTGGCCGATCTCGGGTTGCACCGTGAGTCCGAGGCGGCCTTCATCAAGCTCCTGGCGGCGCTTCCATCCGCCGCCCGCCGGGATGCGGAGTATGTGCGCCAGCGAATCTACGTCGATGCGGCAGGCTGGCAGCAGACAGACAGCGCCACGCCAAGCCTCGCAACCCTGCAGGAGGCGGTCTGGCGGGAGCGAAAGCTTTCGCTCAGCTATCAGAGGAGCGATGGCTCGGTGGTCGAGCGCATGGTCGATCCGCTAGGGTTGGTGGCCAAAGGGAAAGCCTGGTATTTGGTGGCAGCCGTGGAAGGCGAGATCCGCAGCTACCGGGCTTCGCGGGTTCAGGATGCCACGGTGACCGATCAGCCGTGTGTGCGTCCCCCGGACTTCGATCTATCTGCATACTGGGACGCGTCGGCAGCCCGCCTTACCGAGGGTCTGCCGCGGTATCCGGTGATCGTGAGCGCCGACCCGGCCATCCTCCCCCGCATGCGTTTCAGCGAACGCTACGTTCGCATCGAACGGATCGAGGCGCCGGACGGCGAGGGCTGGGCGACCGTTTCCCTGGCGTGCCAGGGCAGGACCGAAGCATGCGGCTATGTGCTCAGCTTCGGCCCCCAGATCGAGGTATTAGAACCGCCGGAGCTGCGCGAGCAGGTGCTCGAAGCCGCCCAAGGCATCCTATCGTTCTACGAGGGACGCGGGCGGGACCACGTGTGATATGGTGTTTGCTCAGTGAGTTGACAATCTCGTACGTACGGACGGTAGCGCCGCGATCATCCGGCTTTAGCCGGCCCGTACCCTGTCATGCGCCTTCGGGCGCAGGCCGCCTAAGTCCAGATGAGGACACCAGCGCACCTGCGAGAGAAGCAACGGAGATTTCTCGAGCGAGATCACGAATGGAAAGGGTACGGATATGCACGTTGAGAACAGACTGACCGCGCTGGGCCTCGTGTTGCCGCCGCCGATGAAGACACCGCCGATGAAGACACCGCCGGAAATGCGCTTCCCTTTCTCCTGGGTGCGGGTCCGGGGAAATAGGGCGTATGTTTCCGGACATGGCCCAC
>JAQBPC010000043.1 GCA_028287725.1 Chloroflexota bacterium
GAGCTCGCGGATCCCAACGGTCCATTCGGCGCCCGTGGCGTGGCCGAGATGCCCCTGGTACCATTTACCGCGGCCGTGGCGGCGGCCATTCACGACGCGGTCGGCGTTTGGGTGCAGGATCAACCGATCACGCCCGAACGGGTGTTGACGGCGATTCGTGCCGGACCAGGTATTGACTAGCGTAATTGGGAGTTCGTAGTGAAGGTCTTCTTGAACGGCACAGCCATGGCGGGCGGCGCCGACCACGGTAATATCAAGGGCGCGCCGTTCCTGGGCGCGGCGACCACGGCGCCGCTGTACCACTTCTATTCGGTTGGCGATCGCTTCCCAGGTCTCGTGCCGGTTGAGACAGGCGGAGCGTCGATCGAGGGCGAGCTATACGAGCTCGACGATAGCGCTTGGTTTGACTCACTGCTGCCGAGCGAGCCGCCGGAGCTGCGACCGGGCACGATTATGCTAAGCGACGGGCAGACGGTCAACGCCATGATCCTCGAGCTTGACCGCGCCGACCCCAACGAGCTCGTCAACATCACATCGCACGGTGGTTGGCGCGCCTACCACGCAGCTAAGGCCGCACAAGCATAGAGTCTTGGGGTCGCCCACGCCCGCCAGAAAGCGCGCCTCGCCAAGCCTGCACACGGCTAGAGTTCAGGCAGTCTCCACCGACAGCGTTTGTTCGCCTTCAAGCGTCCAGCACGCATAGATACGGCCGTTCTCGACCAGATACGAGTCCTGGTCAAACATTGCTCTGCTGGCTGCACGTGTAAGCGGCTTGCCATCCACATGCACGTCGCGGACTGGGTGTGATTCCGCCTGGCTCAAGGTGAAGCGAGGGCAGGCGAACGGCGTGGATAGCCGTAGTCCTGTGCTGTCCGAGCCAGCGGAGAGCTGCACGGCGGCCGCGGTGGCGGTGTATCTTGCCAGATCGTCGCAGCCTGTCCAGGCGATTCGTGGGCCGAAGTACGTCTCTAGCCGCTGGGCGACCAGCTCAAGAGCGTTCATGCCGGAATACGTGCCCTGGCTGAACATCGTCTGCCAGTGGGAATGGAACGCGCTAGAACCACCATTCCGAAGGGTCTCGACGAGCCTGCCTGACTGCCCATCCGCGCTGATAAGCGCGTCTGGATTTGGCCGCCCGCCTCCCCACACGGCGGCGCCAAAGTCGTTGCTGTCGCAGGTGACCACGCTAACCACTGCCTCGCCTTTGGCTGGATCGAATACGGATAGGCGCGGCGGCACGCTGGGTGATGAGCCGTCCATCTGCAGGAAGTACCAGGCGAACGTGCGGCCGTACACGGCGCGCTGCGCCTCGAGAATCGCGGTGGCGTATGCGTCTTCCACGCCGTCCCCAAAGTCCCAGGGTGAGGTGACGCCTCGGCAGGGAATGTCTACGTTATTCAAGATTTCGAGGCCGAGGGTTATGTACGGTATGAGTGTCTCGGTGGTCTGGCTCCGGCTCCAGACATGCTCCCAATAGGGCAACAACTGCCCCGTCTTGAGGTCTAACGCGTTCCAGTGCGTGAGCGCCTCCGGGGTGATATCCATGTGCGGCGCAATGCGGTCCCGTATCTCGTCAAGGAAGTATCGTCGCTCTACGTCGCTCACGCCTTCGATCGCACGGTCAACTCGGCCCAGGCCGATGGGATAGGGGACGATGCTGAATTTGCCGCGTATACCGGTCCGCTCGATCATGTCGGCGAATTCGTCGACGAGTGATACTGGGATGCGCGCGGGCCCGAAGCGAAAGCCGCTGTGGAAGTACGCGGGGTTATAGCCCGGCATGGGGTCGTCGATTATCAAGCTGATTGGCTGGCGAAGTCGGGGATGTTCTATCCGGGCACCGTACTCCGGTAGCTCACGCCAGCAGTAGTCAGCGTGATCGGCATGCGACATGACAGCGTCTCCCATGGAATCAGCATGTGGATTTAGAAGCTTTGGTGGGCGCGGGTTGACCCGAGTATAGCATCCTGATGCCTCCTGTTGTGCCATTCGTCTGTAAACGTTTACAGTTCCTATACGCATGCCGCTTGACACTCAGTGCTGCGGCAGCATAGAGTTTATGCACTCCGGTACTTGAACAAATGGCGGTTGAGGGCTCGCGTACCTCGACGTACGTGATCGATTGATCGGAGGTACGTCTCGGCGTTACATTGCCTGGAAATCGGCTTCGGAAGGAGGAGTGCATCGAACCATGGCCACGTTGTAGGTTCGCGGCGCGACGGCCGCGCAATCTGGCGTTCGTACTGCAATTCCCACTAGGTACCTTCCGCCTTGATGTTAAGGATCGCGGACAGTCGCTGAATAGCAATTATTCCGATTAGTTCAGGGAGAAGCCACGGGTGAAAAAACCTTCCGTGCGTTCGTTCGCAGTTGTCGCGGCGGCATGCCTCTCACTAATGCCGGCGCATTCTATCACCGCCGCATCACACAGTCTCGCGACAAATCCTCCGCTCGTGATTGACGTTGGCTACGAGCCGGTCACGATGGATCCGCAAATCGATTATGATACGGCGGCTGCCATCCCGCTTGCCAATGCGTATGACGGCCTGGTCCGCGCCGTTGGCGTCAAGTCGGTAAAAATCGTTCCCGATATTGCCCTCTCGTGGAAGCAGTCGGCGGACGGCAAGACCTGGACCTTCAAGCTGCGCCAGGGCGTCAAGTTTCACGACGGCAGCACAGTAGACGCGGCAGCCGTAAAATACACCTTCGACCGGCTCTTCGCGATCAATCAGGGCGCCGTCAGTGACTTCAGTGAGATCGGGAGCGTGACCGTATCCGATCCAACGACTGTGGTCTTCCACCTCAAGACACCCGCCTCCTTCTTCCTCACGTCCCTCACGTCGGTTTGGGGTACGGGTATCGTCAGCCCCACCACGGTGAAGGCGCACCAGGTCAAGAATGACTGGGGAAAGAAGTGGCTTTACGAGCACGACGCCGGCAGCGGGCCCTGGACGATCAGCCAGTGGGTGCATAACCAGAAGATCGTGCTCAATCCCTTCCCCGGTTACTGGCGCGGTTGGTCCGGGGCGCATGTCGGGCAGGTCGTATATCAGTGGCCGTCGGCCTCCAGCACGCAGCGACTTGGCCTCGAGCATGGCGACACGGACATCGCCATGAACATGACGCCTCAGGATTTCGATGCCGTTTCACATGAGAGCGGGATCAGCGTGCAGGATTTCACTGCTCAGACGATCCGTGATATTCGGCTCAACAATACCAAGGGTCCTTTGAAGAATAGACTTGTCCGTCAGGCGCTCTCTTACTCGTTCGACTACAACACGTTCGTAAAGGCCGTGTTCAAAGGTCATGCCGCTCGCATGACCGGTGTCGGCCCCACCGGCTTTGCCAACTACGTCCCAGCGAAGCACCTCTACACGTACGACCCCAACAAGGCCAAGCAACTGCTGAGCCAGGCCGGGTATGGAAATGGCGTAACCCTGCAGGTGACCTGGCAGACTGGCGACATCGCGGCGCAGCAAATGGCCCAGATCTGGAAAGCCGAAGTGGCGCCGCTTGGCATCAAAATGAATCTGCAGCCGTTAACGTCCGCGCAATACAACTCGCAGAGCCAGAAGCCGACCACCATGCCCGACGTCTTCTTCGGACAGTGGACGATGGACTACGCGGACGACCAGCAGGAGTACTTCCTGTTCTACTACTCGAAGGTGCTCCCGCCGGCGAACAGCAACGTGATGTACTACAAGAATCCGACGGTCGACACCATGCTCGAGCAGGCCATGGCCGCGACCGATAGCAAGAAAGCTGCCGACCTGTACGCCAAGATCTGCGACACCGTGTATAACGATGCGGTAGAGATCTGGGCGGCGCAGCCGAACGATCGCGTAGCCATTCGCAGCAACGTACACGGTTTTGTGTACAACTTCCTGTATTCGTCGTACTACTACGACTTGTACGCCCTCTCCAAGAGCTAATAGGCGATGACGACATTCCTTGTCCGGCGATTAGGGTTCCTGGTTCTGGTCATTCTCGGCGTGAGTATCATCACGTTCGTGGTGTCGCACGTCGTGCCGGCCGATCCCGTTGCCCTGCTCGCCGGCAAGGAGGCAACGGCCGACAAAATCGCCCAGATCCGCCATACCTATGGGCTTGACCAGTCATTGCCCCAGCAGTATTTGACATACATCGGCAAGCTGCTGCATGGCGACCTGGGACTTTCCAGCTATAGTCGCCGGCCGGTACTCGACGATTTTCGAGATTACTTCCCCGCCACGGTGGAGCTCACGCTCTACGCGCTGGTGATATGCCTGCTCGTGGGTGTGCCGCTCGGCGTCTACTCTGGCCTGCGTCGTGGCGCCTGGGTCGATCACGCGACGCGTGTCTTCTCCGTGGCGGGCACGGCAATGCCGCTGTTCTGGCTGGGGCTACTGCTACAACTGCTCTTTTACGGGAAGCTTGGCTGGCTTCCCGAGAGCGGGCGACTCGACACGTTTCAGTCTGCCCCCAAGCACATCACCGGCATCTACACGCTCGATAGCGTGCTGACGCTCAACATACATGGGCTGCTCAATACACTGAAGCATGTCCTGCTCCCTGCGTGTTGCCTGGCCTTCGCATCGCTCTCGCTGGTTGTTCGTGTGACCCGCTCGAGCATGGTCGACGTAATCACGCAGGATTACATCAGAACCGCGCGGGCCAAAGGGCTGCACCGCCGTACGGTTGTCATGCGCCACGCCATGCGGAATGCGCTTATTCCGACCACGACTTTGCTGGGCCTTCAGGTGGGTAATCTGCTGGGCGGCACGTTCCTGGTCGAGACCGTGTTTAGCTGGCCCGGCATCGGCTTCTACTCAGTCAACACCATTCAAAACTTTGATTACCAGGCGATCATGAGTATTACGGTGATTTTGGCGATAACCTATACCCTTGTGAATTTGCTGGTGGACGTTCTCTACACCAAGCTCGACCCACGATTGCAGTTAGCATGAGGGCGCGCATGCAGCCTGCTCTGGCGGGCAGCGCTCCACAAGCGGATCTGCATCCGAGATCCGGGGAGCATTTGTGAGCAATCCAATTGCCGCGAACACAATCGTCCCTACTACGTCTGAGCCTGACGCGCAGGACGCCCTGGACACACTCATGCTCACGGTACGCCGTCGCCGGCTGCTGCTGATTCTACGGCGCCCGACCTCAATCATCGCGCTTATAGGGACCGCCCTGCTGCTCGTGATTTCTGTGCTGGGGCCGCGCATCGTGCCTTACGGGCCGGACCAGATTGATCCGATCAATCAGTTCGCGTCCCCTTCGTCCCAGCATCTTTTTGGCACCGATGACCTCGGACACGACATTTTCAGCCGGGTTATCGCGGGTGCTCACTACTCCATCACAGCCGTGGCATTTGTGCTGATTGTGGCGCTCGCAGTAGGGTTGGTGGTTGGCGCGATCGCGGGCTATGCTGGTGGCTTGCTCGAGGAAGTGTTGATGCGTATCACAGATATATTCCTCGCATTTCCCGGCATTGTGCTTGCCCTGGCGATAGCGGCTGCCCTTCACCCAGGCTTGACGTCTGCTATGGCCGCGCTCGCGGCGGTGTGGTGGCCGACTTATGCGCGCCTGGTGCGTGGGCAGGTGCTCGCCGTGAAGAACAATGATTACGTGGATGCAGCCCGAAGTCTGGGCGCCTCGCACTTCCGGATAATCACGTCACATATTCTGCGGAACGGCATCGCGCCGATACTGGTACAGCTCACGCTCGATATGGGCAACGTGCTGGTCACGTTTGCGGGCCTCAGCTTCCTGGGCCTTGGGGCGGAGGTTGGGACCGCCGAGTGGGGCGCGATGGTAAATGCCGGGCAATCGTACTTGCTGACGAACTGGTGGGTCGCCACCTTCCCCGGGCTGGCAATTTTCCTCACCGCGCTTGTGCTGAACCTGCTCGGTGACACCATTCAGGAGGTCATG
>JAQBPC010000085.1 GCA_028287725.1 Chloroflexota bacterium
CGGCAGCACGGCCGCGCCCTATCTCAATTCGCTCCGACGCTCAGGGACGCTGCTCACCCAATACTTCGCGACTGCTCATAACAGCGCCGCGGACTACATCTCGCTGACGAGCGGCCAGTCACCCAGCGCGCTCACAGCGAGTGACTGCATCAACTGGTTCGTTTGTATGGCGGCACTCAGCAATCCACTCGTTTCCGGCGGCGCCAGTATTGCCGATCAGATCGAGCACGCAAGATTTTCGTGGAAGGCGTATATGGAGGATATGCCGGCGCCGTGTACGCACGCCCAGCCAACTGATCTTACGGACCCATTCCAGGGCGATAGCACCAAGGGGCCGGGGCACAACTATGCGGACCGGCATAATCCCTTCATTTATTACGCACCAATTACCGGCAATTCGGCCCGCTGCGCCGCGCATGTGGTGCCTTTCACCCAATTTGCGCCCGACCTGACTTCGCGTCGACTACCAAACTATTCCTTCATCGTTCCGAATACCTGCGAAGATGGGCACGATACCCCTCGCTGTGCCGACGGAAGCCCGGGCGGGCTGCCTACGGCGGACAGGTGGCTGCACCAGCACGTGCCCGCATTGCTCTCATACCTGATGCGCAACCAGGGCATGCTGGCTATCACATTCGACGAGGCCAGCGGTGATTCGTCCGGCTGTTGCGGCGGTGGCGTGGGTGGCGCTCCCGGCTTTGGCGGCCGTGTAGGGCTGTTGGCGCTCTCGCCGAGTATTGCAGCAGGGCGGCAAATTGCCACACCGTATGATCATGTGTCGCTGCTCCGGACCGTCGAGGATGCCTTCGGCATCACCGCGCATCTCAACAACGCATCTGCGCCGAGCGAACATGCAATGACAAATCTTTTTGCTTCGCACTAGCGCGCGTAGCCGTTGCCACCGAACTCCGCTGCCTCAGTCTAGATGTTCGCCGTGCTCGCATGCCTCAGGCGCCGCGACGTCAACATTACATAACCCAAAACGCTCTGCTGTTGAGAGCCATCGACGACTCACTATCGACCTGTACACTACAAACGAGGCCCGTGCTGCGCAGCACGCGTGCTCCGCGGGAAGCTCTTGGCAACATCGGGTTGCATTCAGCGCCTAACGTGCTGGCAGACGTCGGTGCCCTGGCGATGCGCGATGTACACGCCCGGGACCAGGATCGAAAGGATTGGCTATGGGGACGAAACTCGCTGGCAAAGTGGCACTGATTACCGGAGCGAGCGCGGGCATCGGCCATGCCTCGGCTCTGGCGCTCGCCGGTGAGGGGGCGCAGCTGGTGCTGACCGCGCGTCGCCAAGAACGCCTGTCCGAGCTGGCCGCGCAGGTGCGAGCCGCCGGTGGCGAGGCGACGCTTGTAGCCGGCGACGCGCGCGAGGAGGACACAGCTCGGCGCGCCGTGGCAGCGGCCAAGGAGAGCTTCGGCCGTCTCGACATCCTTATTAATAATGCCGGCATGGGCAACTACAAGAATCTGGTCGACACTAGCGCCGAGGACTACGACGAGCTCATGGATACCAACGTGCGCTCGACCTTCCTGTTCTCACGGCATGCCGCCCCCGGCATGATCGAGCAGGGCTCCGGCACCATACTGATGATTTCCTCGATGGCCGGCATTTATGGCTTTGCCGGAGAGGCCGTCTACTGCATGACGAAGTTCGCACAGGTCGGTTTTGCCCAGGCACTGGACAAAGAGCTGCGACCGCACGGGATCAAAGTGGGTGTAATCTGCCCGGGTGGTGTGAAGACTGAGTTTGGTCTCGGCAAGGGCCGCACCGTCGAGAGTGTCGCGGCGTCGGACATGCTGGAACCGGAGGATGTCGCGGGTGCGGTGCTCCTCGCTTGCACGCAATCGGACCGTTCCAGAATCATCCAGGTCCAGATGCGTACCATGGCCGAGTCCCTGGCCTAGTTCGGCCCGTCCCTCAATGCGAGCCTGCGAGGTCCGGCCAGCGGTTGGAACGCAGGTGCACCAGGGTCATAGGCCCGCGCTACCCCAGGCGCGTACATAAGACTTTCGCAGTGTTCGGCGAGCAGGCGCAGGTGAAATAGCGCACCTGTGCCTGCTCGCAACCTGACGCTAGCTCAGCCCGGTGACGCGGCCATCCGCGCCAAGCCCGATACGCTCGGCGGCGGGCACCTTGCCGAGACCGGGCATGGTCATGATCTCGCCGGTGAGCGCCACCACGAAACCGGCCCCCGCCGAAAGCCTGGCTGAACGGACGCTGATCCGGAAGTTCTCCGGTGCGTTCAATAACGCGGCATTATCGGAGAACGAGTCTCACTCGCGCCGTCAGGGCAGCGACCATTCATTAGTTCCACAACTAGAGCTCCTTCACAAAGATGTTGGAATAGTTGCTGCTCTGGCGGATAGTACGGCGCGCCATTCTGATAGGCGTCGGTAATAAAGCTGAGCACCAACAACAAGGGGGCCGGAAAGATCAGTATAATTGCGAGCCGGCCGCAAAGCGCGTAGGCTCCCGCGCGCCCACGAGTTTCGTCACAGACCACTGCGTCTGGTCCGCCTGCCCCGTATGGTTCCATCGTCCTGCCTTGGGACCGATTCCTCCGCGTGCTGCGCAGAGCGCCTCAACGAGCGTCGTTGGGCAGAGTAGTTCGCCAGCGTAGCACTCTGCCTGAAACTCAATGCGTGACGC
>JAQBPC010000093.1 GCA_028287725.1 Chloroflexota bacterium
TAGGGCGAGGGCGCGCCGTCGCGACACACGCGTGCCGGCGGCGTCTAATTCTTCCGTGGCCCACTGCGTAGATTCACTGGTCTCGCGATACTTACTGGGCATGCGCTTACCTCACGGTACTTGTAACAGTCGTTCCAAGATCCCTGATGGGTTCTGGGGCGAAAGTGTATCAGCCGGGTATTCCATTGACAGCACTGCAATCGACCGCACGCTCAAAGCGCCGGGCGAAACCGCCGGCGCCCGTGCAGGCCGGTTTCATTCCCGTCTAGAAATATTGTGCACTGTAATCATGCATGCGCGCCAGGCTGAGGCACGGCTCGCCCGGACCGGCTAGCCGCTCGCCCTGGAGAAATTGACCTCCACGGAGTGCTCGCTGGTCGCAGCCGCGGCACGAGGCGGTGGTCAGCGAGGCGCCCTTACCCAATCGGGTACCTCCGTCACATGGCTCCATTGGGGATTCCCACATTGCCATAGGTCTAGCAATATGGAGACATCGCATGATGATGTTGTGAGATAGCCGGCACCGAGGTGTTCAAATGGAAGAAACTAAGTTCCTCGCCGTGACCAGACAGGAAGCGGAGATGCTGATGGACAGTTTCCGAGTTTCCAACCCGCTCACCCGCGACATTGCCCTCAAGGCCGCGAGCCTCGTGCTCGAATTCGCTGCCGAGGATAGCCTTCGCGACGTCCAGAATATTTTCAGCAGCGCGTCTGCCGCGGCCATTGTTGTCGAGTGCCGCTGAGGAAAGTGTTCGGCGCGCCCTCGGGGCAACGGGCATCGCGCCGTGCGCCGAAGGTTATCGTTGTCACGCCGCGGAGTGGGCGACGTATGCCCTGCGCCGCGCTACCATAGGTATATGAAGTCATGTACCTCGATCTCTCCGACACGCTGCATGGCACATCGTCCCCGGCGCTCGCCGGCGGGGAACTGATCGATGCGCCGCGACACGTTGCATCTTAGCCGCGCCGCCTTCGAGGCGGAAGTTGCCGACGCGCTCGACCTCATCCCCGAACCGTTCGCCTCACTCCTCGCCAACGTCGCCGTCGTCGTGGAAGACGAACCGGACGCCGAGACTCTCGCCGCCCTCGGCCCCCTCCTGGGCCTATTCGAGGGCACGCCGCTGACGGCGGGCGCCGAGGGCTTCGAGCCTTCGCTGCCGCCGCGGATCACTATCTTCCAGGGACCGCACGAGCGTAGCAGCAGGACAATGGCGGAGCTGCGCGCGGAAGTGCGCGAAACGGTGCTGCACGAGGTCGCTCACGAGTTCGGCATGGATGATGCCGCCCTCGATGCCCTGGGCCCGCTCCGTCCCCGCCGTCGTTGACCCGCCGCGACTCTGTTCGATCGGCCCGTTCCAAACATCGAGGTTCGCCGGCCCTGCTGCGGTCGCTACCCCAGCTCACGATGGGCGCACGCCCGACCAGGTCGCCGGACCGGTGGCCGCGGGAGTCGAGTATACTGCACGGATCGTAGATGTTTGCGAAGATCGTGGGAGATAGTGATGGCGGCGATGGAGAGCCGATCTCAAAGATTCGCTCAGCGTGCAGCGATCGTCACCGGCGCCGGGCAGGGAATCGGCCGCGCCATCGCGCTGCGTCTGGCACGGGAAGGCGCGGCCGTCGTGGTGGCAGACCTGAACGCGGCGCAGGCGCGCTCGACAGCCGCGGCTATCGAAGCCGAGGGCCTGCAGGCACGCGACGTGGTGGTGGATGTCACCGATGCTGCCGATGTCAAGAGCATGGTAGCGAGCGCTGTGCAATTCTATGGCGGCGTGGATGTCCTGGTGAATAACGCGGGCGTCCTCCGATCGACTGCGGTGGCAGGTATCTCGCCCGAAGAATGGGACTTAGTCCTGAACGTCAATCTCAAGGGCGCGTTTCTCTGCGCACAGGCCGTTCTTGAACCAATGATCGCCCGCAACGGCGGCCGGATTGTCAACATGGCGTCGATGGCAGGCCGCGCCACCAGCACCCTCGGCGGGGCACACTATACCGCCGCGAAGGCTGGGGTGCTTGGGTTGAGTCGCCATCTCGCCCGGGAATGGGCCCCGCACAAGATCAATGTGAACGCGGTCTGTCCCGGCATCGTAGATACGCCCATGGTTCGCGAATCGATCGACGAGGAGCGGATGACCCGGGTACTCGCCGCCATTCCCTTCAGCCGCCTGGCGGATCCGGATGAGATTGCCAGTCTTGTCTGTTTCCTGGCGTCCGACGAGGCAGCATACATTACCGGTGCGTCCGTGGACATTCACGGTGGTGAGATGATTATCCAGTAGGGCAGGACGCCGGGGCCCAGGCGATCTCGTTTGCCGGTGCCGAGGCCCCTCATTGCGGGGCCTGCACGGCCGCCGGTACATGGTGGGTCCGGCAATCAAGCCGGAATGTCATTGCGTGCGGCCCTATTGTGCCGGGACAGTGTGAATCTGGCCGCGACGGCGAGAGGTGATTCGGGGAGAATACGTGGCACTGTTCGTGCTTGTCCACGGCTCGTGGCATGGGGGCTGGTGTTGGAAGAAAGTGACGCCGCTCCTCCGCAGTGCCGGTCACGAGGTGCTCACTCCGACGCTCACCGGCCTTGGTGAGCGCGCACATTTGCTCACGCCGGACATCGGCCTGGACACGCATATCCAGGATGTGACGGCGGCATTGACCTATGAGGACGCACGGGATGTCGTGCTGGTGGGGCACAGCTATGGCGGACTGGTGATCGCGTGCGTCGCGGATCGCGTCACAGACCGCCTCGGCCATCTGGTGTACCTGGATGCGCTCATGCCCCGGCCTGGGGAAACGCTTCGCGAGGTTTTTAGCGCGGACGGCATAGCCGAGCTCGATGCGAGAGCACGGGAATTTGGGGATGGGTGGAGGGTGCCGCCGCTCTCGCCGGATATCTTCGGCGTCACCGCCGAGGCCGACGTGGCCTGGATGCAGCCGCGGCTGACGGAC
>JAQBPC010000144.1 GCA_028287725.1 Chloroflexota bacterium
GTGGCCGACGACTTCGCCCACTTGCTTCACCAGCAGCACAATGCCAGTGGCGAGCAAAATGAAGAAGGTGATCGAGTGACTCCAATGCAGCGCGCGCTGCGTTCGGTTAAAGCGCTGGACCCGTGGCTCAGCCATGGCGGCCTCCCGTTCTTCTCTCCGTGTCGTCGGACGATAGCACTAGACCTGGTACGGTTGGCTGCACATGTCCCCGGGTGTGCCGGGTAACTCATGTCGACCCCTACTGCTGATACTACGTTGCAGACCCCTTCTCCAGATCTGTCCGCCCCCGCGATAAATCCGTATCTGGGGCTCGTCATTGCGACGATCGCTGTCTCATTCTCCGCGATTCTGATCAAGGTCAGTACCGCACCCTCGTTGGTCATCGCCACATACAGGCTGGCGATGACCACGCTGCTACTCTTGCCGCTCATGCGTGGCAGCCGGCTTGCCGCCCTTCGCGCCCTCGACCGGCGAACGCTGGGACTGATCGTGCTGTCCGGAACCTTGTTGGCGATCCATTTTGCCAGCTGGACGGCATCGTTGCGTTATACCTCGGTCGCAAGCTCCGTCCTGTTCGTCACAATCCATCCCGCGATCGTGGCGATCGCGGCATTCACGCTTTTCGCCGAGCGGAGCAGCCGGCTGGCGATCCTGGGCATTGTCCTCACGCTAGTGGGCAGCGGCGTAGTAGCCGGCGGGGATATCCGGCTTGGCGGCGATGCGGTGCGCGGTGATTTGCTTGCGCTGCTTGGCGCCGTGGTGTTCGCCGGCTACCTGCTTATCGGCCGAGGGACACGCCAGAGCATGGACAACATCGGCTACAGCGTGCCGGTGTACGGCGTCTGCGCGGTGGCCCTCACGCTGTTCAGCGTGGTGTTTGGGCAATCGCTTGCGGCGGTTTCCGGACGCGATCTGCTGATCTTCTTCGGTCTTGCGTTGATCCCGACGCTCGGCGGCCACCTGCTCTACAACTGGGCGCTGCGCTACGTGCCCGCGGCGGTGGTATCGGTGAGCTTCCTGGGCGAGCCGGTAGGCGCTGCCATCCTGGCATGGCTGTTGCTGGGCCAGCACATAGCCGTGTCGACCCTCATTGGCGGCGCGATAATATTGGTCGGGATCTGGCTCACCGCCCGATGGTGACCTGCATATCTTCCCTGGCCAGCTCGACCGGTCCCCGATACTTTTCTGACGCTTCCGCGACCGCGGACTCCGTCCCATCTACCCACCAGCGATGGGTGAGCAGCAGGTGACGGGCGCCCGCCTCCTGCGCCACGGCTCCGGCCTGGCGCGGCGTCAGGTGGAACGGATAATCCGACTGTTCGTTGTTCGCGCACTCGCACAGAAACAGGTCGCTGTTTCGGGAGACTTCCAGCAGCCCCGGGCATGGCCCGCTATCGGCGGAATATGCCAGCTGGGCGCTCCCCTTGATGCGCATGGCGTAGGTGTGGGGAATGTGTCGAACGGGGACGAAGTTGATGGTCAGCGGGCCAATAGTCAGGCCACGAGTCGGGTCGTATTCGTGTGTGTCGAAAATCTCGCTGAAAAAGGCCGATGAGGGATCTTGCATGCTGCTGATTCCGAGCAGCTTATTGTGCCCCTCGGGCGGCAAGTACAGCGCCGGCCGCTGCTGCGGCGGGCGGGACGCGCGCGAAAAGTAGAGATAATAGCGGTACTGCATGAGGTCGAGGGTGTGGTCCGCGTGCATGTGCGAGATGATTACCGCCTGCACGGCCTCCGGTTGGACATACTGTTGCAGCCGGCCGAACACGCCGCTACCACAGTCGATGACGACCGCCGTACCGTCGTCCTCCACCAGGTAGCCGGAGCATGCGCCGCCCGGGTTCTGGCAGGCTGGGCTGGCGCCTAGAACGGTGAGTCGCATTACGGCGTCTCCTTACTTGGTGGCTGCGCGCTCGGCTGAGAAGCAGGCAACTCCAGGGTGGCATTCTCTACCGGCGGCAGCGCGGTTGTCTGGTTGTACCCATTTCCATTATGTGTTTCAGCCGGTTCCTTGTCGACGCTGTCCCAGCTATCGGGGCCTAACTCGAGCGGCTTTAGCTGGCTGCTTCGTGCCGCCGCGGCGAGGTACGCATCGGTAAGCTGGGTTTGGGGTGCCTGCGCCACAAAGGGCGCGGGCTCGCGGCGCGGCACAAGGCGAATGGCATAGAGCAGCACGCCGGCGCCGATCATCACGAAACTTGCAAGCTGGGCCACGCGCATGTTGTGCACCCATAGGCTATCGACACGCAAACCTTCGAGCGGGATGCGGCCGACCGAGTAGAGGATCAGGTACAGCAGAAAGATGGCGCCGACCGGCAACACGCGCGGTCGCCACCGCTGTAACAGCGTCAGCCCGATCAGCGCGGCGAAAATTGCCAGATCCCAGATAGCTTCGTATGCCGCCAGCGGCGTGAAGTGCGAGAAGGCGAGAAATTGTGGCGGCCGATTCTCGCGGGGAATGATTACCGCGAACGGGCCGCTCGTTGGCGGACCAAAGGCCTGGTTATTCAGCAGGTCTCCGATCCTGCCGATCGCCTGTCCGAGTATGAGCCCTGGAGCACAAATATCGGCCCAGGTCCAGAAATTCAGCCGTTTGTACCAGGTATAGATCAGCGTTGCGAGCATGGCGCCAAGCAGCGCGCCGTGGAGAGCCATGCCGCCCTGCCACACCGCGAAGACGCGGCCAGGATCGGGGTTGTACCAATCGCGCCGGAAAACGTAGTACCAGATGCGGGCGCCAATCAGGCCGGCGAGGAGGCCAAGCATCAAAATGCCGACCAAAGGGTCCGGCCGCTTCGCTCGCAGGCGGGCCATCACCAGCGATACCAGCAGGCCCGCGATTAAAGCGAGCGCGACGATGATACCAAACCAATGGATAGAGATCGGGCCATACTTGATCGTAGCGGTATTCACGGGCGGCACCCCATCTTCACATCCTGTGCAGGGAGCGCACTATGCCGCGCACCCGGGATACCGCTAAGGGACAGCCCGCTCCTACCACGGATGTACCCGCCTTCCCCATTAGCTATGACGATCGCGCGATGATTCATCACAGGACGTGCCAGGCTTGAAGAGATATCATGCCGTCCGACCGTATGCGTCCGGCGGTGGATAAAAATGCGAGCTTCACCATGCGGCCCATATCATAGCAGCGGTGGTTGTACCCAACAAGGGCCGTAGGCTTCCTATCATAGCCTTCAGAGGCTCGAGGCCGGAAGAGCTAACTCGGGATGCCGTTTTCGAAGATAACGTTCGTAGCCGGATACGTTCATCGTATAGCCGCTTGCTGCCTCGTAGCGCCGTATAACCTCGGGACTCACCAGCAGTGCCAGCTCCTCATCACCCGATCGCTGCATGGTCAGGGCAATCGCGGCACGGTCCTGGCCGGCACGCATCCCCTCGAGCACAAGGCGCTCCCAGGCGCGGAGCCGCACCCTTAGCTGCTGCAGGTGATCCAACGTGCCGGTAGCGCGCCCGAAGTGCGTGACGTAGAAGGCAGTGGGGTTCAGCGCGGCGAGCCTATCGAGACTAGCCTCCCAGGCCTCGAGATCGAGATCCGGGGGCGGCGTAGGCGGTCGTACGTAGCCACAATCCTGCATTCTCACCCCCGCCACGTCGCCAACGTAGACGGCGCCTTCGTCGAGGTCATGGAACGCCACGTGGTGATTGGCGTGACCGGGTGTGTACAGCACGTGAAGGCGCCGGCCCGCTACCTCGAGCAGCTCGTCGTCATGCAGCACGACGACGCGATCCTCGGGCACCGGAACGATCTCGCCCCACAACCGTTTCATCAAGCCCCCGTAGATGCGAGTCGCGCTGGCGATCAGCTTACTCGGATCTATCAAATGCGGCGCGCCGAGCTCATGGACGTAGAGCTTGGCATTCGGCATCAGCTGCAACAGCGCCCCAGCGGCGCCCGCATGGTCCAGATGAACGTGCGTTACCAGCAGATGCCGGATCTCATCGAGCTCGACGCCGGCATCGGCAATGGCCTTCAACAGCGTGTTCAGCGTGCTCGCGGGACCTACTTCGATCAGGGCCGTGTCGCCGGGAGCGCGCAGCAAGAAGGCCGCGACAACGCCAGGCTGGTCGAGAAACTGCAGGTCGATGGTCAGCGGCAAGTCGTTTCGGGATTCCGGGGCCATCAGCGCCGCCGCCCGCGGCCAAACGTCACTCGCACGTTTCGCGCGGCAAGATGGTTCAGCTTCACGCCGATGAGACCCAGCACCGCGGTCAGCGCCACATCTGCCACGAGGAACTGCCCGTAATCGAACATATATGGTACGAGAGGGCTGGCGAGCAACCAAAAGCTGGTGAAGCTGCACAGCAGCAGCATCAGCAGATCAGCCGCCGTCTGTCTCTGTAGTCGCCTTGGCGTTTCCTGCATGCAGCTTGTTATCCCTCGCCTCGCTATGCTACCAGAAACCGACATTCGGCAAGCCACCCAACTCAGGTAGGCATCGGCGCCTGGTACACTGCCCGCAGGACAGAGCTGAAACGGCGGCGAGAGGCAACCCGATTGTGGTGACGAACAAGGATACATCGAGCAAGACGATATTGTTGGTTGACGATGAACCCACGCTCATCGAAGCACTCAGGTACAACCTGGGCAAGGAAGGGTACAGCGTCGTCACCGCCACTGATGGTGTTCAGGCCCTCGAGCAGGCGCATCTGTGTGACCCGGATCTGGTGATCCTCGACCTTATGCTTCCCAGGATGGATGGACTCGAGGTGTGCCGATCGATCCGCCGCGAATCCACCGTTCCCATCATCATCCTTACGGCGAAGGACACCGAAGTAGACACCGTGCTCGGCCTGGAGCTGGGCGCGGACGATTACCTGGTCAAGCCGTTTCGCCTCCGCGAGCTCCTCGCCAGGGTCAAAGCCAACTTACGGCGCGCCGATATGCCGCACGTTCGCCTGCACGAGCCACTTGAGCGGGTTCAGTTTGGCCGGATCGTGGTCGAGCGGGACAGCAGAAAAGTGTTCTGCGACGAGAAGGAGATCGTGCTTACGCTCAAAGAGTATGACCTGCTCGATCACCTGCTCACGAATGCCGGCAAGGTCATGTCGCGCGAAGTATTGCTCGACAAGGTGTGGGGCTACGAGTACGCGGGTGATAGCCGTACCGTGGACGTCCATATCCGATGGCTCCGCGAAAAAGTGGAGGCAGAGCCGGCGAACCCACAGCATATCAAGACGGTACGCGGCATCGGGTATCGCTTAGAGGTTTAGGGTTTTATCCGGCATCTCGAGAAATCAAGACTTCTGCTCGATCGCTGCCGCTGGTTAATGCCCATCCACGATTGAGCCCGAGTCCGGATTGGCCGGTTGCTCTGTGTCGAGCACGATGTGACCGTCGGCATTGATAACCTGGCTCGAACCGGCCCACCATAAACGAGGCACGCGACCGTACTCTATATGGTTGTGGCCGTGCAACCACCAACGCGGCTTCCAGTGGTGGAGGGCTGAGTCAAAGGCGGGGACGGGCCTGTGGCAAGCATCCGTCGCCTCGGGGCAGA